>NZ_JBHUDE010000152.1:0-33746 GCF_042678205.1 Oceanobacillus luteolus | reverse complement strand
TTCTAAGCATTTGCCGGTGGGGCCCCGACCCCTTCCAGCAAATACTAAGAATCGGGCACTACAGTCAATGGCAAGCAGCAAAGCTGTGGCTGCTCTCACACTATGGTTTCAAATAATATTACTACTGGTCGAAAATATGCTTTTACACAGAATTATGGACTTGACTATTAGAAGATGAAATACAGAACCTAATCGAACGTAAGAGGTTCTCACATTTGATTAGCAGGTGAAATACAGTACCTAATCAGACGTAAGAGGTTCTCACATCTGATTAGGAGATGAAATTCAGTACCTAATCGAACGTAAGAGGTCCTCACATTTGATTAGCAGGTGAAATACAGTACCTAATCAGACGTAAGAAGTTCTCACATCTGATGAGAAGATGATATTCAAGACCTAATCGAACGTAAGAGGTTCTCACATCTGATTAAAAGATGAAATACAGTACCTAATCGAACGTAAGAGGCTCTCACATCTGATTAGAAGATGATACTCAGTACCTAATCGAACGTAAGAGGCTCTCACATCTGATTAAAAGATGAAAATCAGTGCCTAATCGAACGTAAGAGGTTCTCACATCTGATTAGAAGTTGAAATTCCGTGCCTAATCGAACGTAAAAGGTTCTCACATTTGATTAGCAGATGATGAGCAGAAATGTAATAGCTATTAAATGCGGTTAGAAAGATTATTACATGCTATTTATCTGCAGTAATTTAAAATTGTACGATCCGTGTATGCTTATATGATAAAATAAAGTGTGCAATTTACAAGTATGTAGATTGGACATTTGGTAAGAATGATTACTATGAAACTTAATATCATTCGGACTTTATACATCATAGATTAATAACTGGGAACAATACAGCCCAGACTGACGGGAGTGGGAATTTGTCAATTTTACGGAATCTTATTGTTTTGTTTATTGTTGGTGCTTTTCTATGGCATCTTTATGGAGATAGTTTCGAACAAGCTGGTTTTATAGGAGTCTATGAAGATGTTCGCGATGACCTTCATGAAATATGGGAACATCCTGTAGTCAGCAATAGTGTGGATTGGGTAAAACAAGAGGTACAATATCTGGCTGACAGGCTGTCCGACCAACAAACAGAAGATATAGCACCTTCCAGTCAAGAAAAGCCGAGCTTAAGCCCTCCTAGTGAACAAACTTTTTCTATTCATAATATTGTACTCGGAGACGATCGTAATGACGTCGAAGATCAGGTTGGAGAACCGAAGAGGACATCGAGAAACGAGTATGGAGTGGATTGGGTGGCATACCATGAAAGTTATCAGAATTTCATCATGGTATCTTATAATGAACAGGATAAAGTAAATGCAATGTATACGAATCACGATTTACTAAGCTCTTCCAACGGCTTAACATTTGCAAGTACACGTGATGAAGTCCTCTCCGTCATGCCAAAACCACTCAAGGCTTTGAGAAAAGGATTGATAAATTATCAAATCCAAGATAATGGAGAATTTAACATGTTTAAACTCGATGATAGCTATGTGACGTTTTTCTATGATAAACACCAAGGATCAAAAGTAACATCGATTTTAATAATAGATGAGGAATTGGAAGAACAAAAGAGAAAGTATTTTGCAGAACCTGACCAACAGTTACGGGAAGGTCTTGAATATGTCTTATTTGATTTGACGAACTCAACTAGAGTCAAATTCGGATTACCTGCTTTGGAGTGGAACGAATCAGCAAGAGAAACGGTTCGGGCACATAGTGAGGATATGGCTGAACAAAGTTATTTTAGTCATACCAACTTACAAGGTCAATCCCCCTTCGACCGTTTAACGGAAGATGCCATTTCATATCGAATCGCTGGGGAAAATTTGGCAACTGGTCAGCCTAGCAGTATATTTGCACATGAAGGATTGATGAATTCTTTAGGTCATCGTGAGAACAAACTTCGAAACGGATATGAATCGTTATCTGTCGGTGTCGCATTTGATAAAAACTCCCAGCCTTACTATACAGAAAACTATTTAGCAGATTAGATATTAGGCGTTTAGGGTAAAACCTTTACGTCTATTTTTCTTACAAGAGGACAACTATCTAGTGAACGAGCCCAATCTAGTGCAACTTTCAAATCTGTGATAACATTATTTAAGAATATAGGGAATGAACGTTTATTAAACAGGTTTCCCTTGATGGTAAGAGGAGTGTCGTTTGATGAAGCACCCAGTCGTACAATTGATTTTTAGAATATTGCTTATTCTTCTACTCACCGTTATTGGGCTGTTTTTACTGTTTCACTTTCTAAGGTTGACCTATCCATTTCTTATAGCAGCACTTCTCGCCTTTTTGATTCAACCCATCGTCAGTGTATTCGAAAAGTACCTACGCTTTCCTAGGCCACTTGCGGTTTTAACCGGAATCCTCTTTCTAATAGCAATTGTTGGCGGTTTTCTTACGGCCCTCATCAAATTGACGATTGATGGGATTTTATATTTATCTGAGTATGTGCCTAATCAAATCAAAATCGTCGCCAGTAATCTACAAAATTACTTTAATGAATTTATATTACCTCTATGGGATCAAAGTATAGGCTGGCTTGATGAAATGGATCCTGCCCAACAAGAAGCACTGCAAGAAGGGTTTCTAATAGTTGGAAACAATATTGCATCGATGCTTGGCAGTCTTGGACAAGGTATTGCCAATGCCATCACCTCCATCATCGGAGCTCTTCCGATTACGTTTACAGTGATAATCTTTTCCATTTTGGCCATTTATTTTATCAGCAAAGATTCTGACAAGTACGCTAGATTCTATCGTAAACTGCCTTCTATTATTAGGGAAAAAACATGGGATGTATTTCGTGACTTGCAAAGAAAAATCTTCGGCTTTTTGAAATCACAAATTATTTTGATGATCCTCACCTTTGTAGTCAGTCTCATTGGTTTATTCATTTTACGGGTGGAAAATGCTTTAACCATTGCAGTCATTCTTGGACTACTTGATTTATTACCTTACTTGGGCCCTGGACTGGTATTAATTCCGTGGAGTATTTACAGCTTTTTCACAGGAGACTTGTTCATGGGAATCGGATTAATGATCCTCTATGCTTCTACTGTAACTGTCCGGCAATTTGCAGAACCAAAAGTTCTTTCAACAAGCCTAAGTTTGAACCCTCTCGCAATCCTTGTCTCCTTATTTGCGGGACTGCAGTTATTTGGTGTGATTGGTTTAATCATTGGTCCGATATCTCTAGTATTGATCATATCCTTATACGATGCGAAAGTATTTGATGGATTATGGGGATTTATTAAAGGGGATATAACCAAAAAGTTGTAAACAATTTGCTATACTATCGTACTGTCGTTATTTCCCAGGAAATAACGACGAAGGATTATGAAGATATAACGGTCATCTAGTCCATATGTCATTAAATAAAAAACAATGAGGGATAAAATCTTAACGATTTTGTCCCTTTTTACTGCCTACAAAACAGTGCTGCAATACAATTAAATCCATCAGTAGTTACTTTAAAACTTTAAGGATAAAATACTTAAATAGACAAGCTTGTAAACTGGCAACATCAAGTTGCTCCTTGATGCACGTATAACTATCTTTACTTTGATGATATCATCCATCAATAATGGAAATAAGGAAAGGTGATGACTAACATGATCTTTAGCGAAAGATTAAAGAAGGAACGGGAAAAAAAGGGGTGGTCACAAACTGAGCTTGCTGACAAAATCCATGTGAGTCGTCAATCCGTTTCAAAATGGGAAACTGGTAAGAACTATCCGAGTATCGAAATAATCATTGAATTAAGTGATTTGTTCGGTATCACAATAGATGAAATGTTAAGGAGTGACAAAGAATTGACGGAACAAGTGATTCAAGATAGTAAAAAATTGGCATATCCAAAATGGAAAACATTTTTTGATAGTGTGTTTATGTTAGGTGCATTTCTATTAGTGTTCAAACTAATTATCTTTGGATTAAACCATTTTATTGGTACAAATATTATGATCTTAGAAGGACTGCCTAAAGGCGTGGTCAATTTTGCACCATTAGTTTTAATGGTTATTGGTGGCGCTGGTTCAGACAGTTTAAAAAACAAATACTTGGATTGAAAAAAGGTAGCATTATCGCTACCTTTTTTTATTATTTCAATGTAATTTCAACTTCTCCAATTTGGGAGTAGCTTACTTTATATGTTCCTTTTTCTGCCCTGATCGGTGAGATGAATGTTCCTGATGAAATTGTCATTCCCTTCTTCAACACCTTGCCTTTACTTGCGAGTTTTTCTGAAAGCCAGGCTACTGCAGTAACTGGATTACCGAGAACAGCGGAAGAATCCCCATCACTGATTTTCTCTCCATTATGGAACAGCTCCATTTTGATACCCATTAAATCCGCAATAGATAGCGGTGCAATGGATTCTGAAACGACAATTAAGCCTGTTGCTGTATTATCGCAAAGTAAGTCAGTTAATGAAAAATTAGGGAACCAATCAATATAACGTGCATCTGGAATTTCAATCCCGGCAGCAAGTCTGCTTTTGCTGATGATTTCCCCCTCGCTAGCTTCCAGACTCAAATCTTCTTCTAAAATAAACATAATCTCAGGTTCTATCAGCGGATCAAATAGTGAAGATAAACGAACTCCATCCCCGCTCTTCACAATATTATTCGTCAACAATGTCCCATATGCAGGTTCATGTGTATTAGCAATCGCCTGTGTTTCTGCACTAGTCATACTAATTTTGTAGCCTGCAACTTCCAATTTTTCCGATTTACATCTACGTTTAATCAATTCATCCTGTACCGCATAGGATGTGGCTTCATCTAAAGAATATTGGTTACTGATAAATTCAATCGGCTTTTTGGTTTGATATGCTTTATGAAGTATCGTAGAAACTTCATCAACTAAAGTTGTCGTTGTCATCATCTCTGCCCCTTTTATGCATACACTTTGAAGTATTTTTTTATAATTATAAAGCCTTGACTAAACCACCATCTACAACAATTGTTTGACCAGTTAGATAGGTATTAGCACCTGAAGCAAGGAAAACAATTGTTTTTGCAAATTCCTCCGGTTTTCCATATCTCCCCATCGGGATGGAACTTTCAGCTTTACTACGGATTTCATCGACGGTAACTCCTTGTATGTTCGCTTGAATTCCATCCAATTCTGTTACTCGATCAGTCGCAATCCGTCCAGGTCCAACAGTATTAATGAGGATATTATCTTTTGCTAATTCCTGGGAAAGACTTTTTGATAGGCCGACAATCCCAGCTCGATATGTATTAGATAAAATCAGATTATCCAGCGATTGTTTTACGGAAGAAGATGCTATATTTACAATTCTTCCAGTGCCAGTTTCACGCATGGATGGCAATACTCCCCTGATCAATCTGATAAAGCTTAATAGATTTAATTCAAATGCTTGTTGCCAATCTTCATCAGAAAATTTATCGAATGTACCTGCCGGTGGTCCGCCCGCATTATTGATAAGCACATCCACCTTACCGTTCCACTCGATTGCGGTATCTATTAAACTGTTTATTTGATCTGGGCTTGTAATGTCACAAACCTGATAGCGGACATTTTCATTCCCTGTCTTTTCTATAATATAGGCAGCTGTTTGTTTTAATTCAGCCTCATTCCGACTGGAAATTAGGACATGAGCTCCTTCTTCAGCAAACTGCAGAGCAACCGCCTTACCTAACCCCTTGCTGCTGGCTGCAACAATAACTGACTTTCCTGTTAAATTAAGGTCCATTCAGTAAACCTCCTGTTCCGGGATCAATTGTCCCAATAATTTTTATACTAATTTTAACACATTTAATAGAATTTTAGGATATTTATAGACAAATTTGAATGAAGGACATGGTTTAACCCCGAATTTTATAAAAATCTTTAGTGTTTTGATAGATTTGACCGTATGCTTCCTGCAGATTGACTTGTTTTATACTAGCAATAACTCTCATTGATTCGTGAATCATATTGGGATTTGTCATTTGATTGTGGAATGGGCCTTTAAATTGCCATGGTCCATCGGTTTCGACCATTACTTTGCTGAGTGGAAAATTCTCAGCGATATTCTGTATTTCTTTTTTATAAGTGATATCCGGTGTGAAGGATATATAATATCCGTTTGCTTTCATACGTTCCAGCGTCTTCTGATCACCTTTAAACCAATGGAAATGAGCATTGGTGACGGAATGCTTCTCTAATAATGAGCAAGCAAGCGGCGCATCTTCATAGATAGCATGAAGAATAATCGGTTTATCCACTTCCTTTGCTAAAAGGATAAACTGCTCCAGTAACTCGAGATAGGCTTCAAGCTCAATATCTTTCTCTTCTTTCCTTAAGTAATACGGCAATCCAACTTCACCGATCGCCACCATCTCATTTTCATGCTGTTTGATAAAATTGATGAGCTTTACCATTTCATTTTCTTTCGGTAACACTTGTTCTGGATGAAAACCAAATGCAGGAAAGACGTTTTCATATTCCTTAGCTAACTCCAGATTCTTTTTAGCTGATTCCAAATGATTGGAAACTGTAATTAGTCCAGCAATATCGTTTTGCTCCAATGTGGTTAGGATTTCTTTTTGTTCGAATTCGCTATATAAATCCAAGTGAATATGCGCATCAATTATTTTCTGCAAGTCCAATCCCCTCCAATGCTGCCTACTAACTCTTGATAGATTTCTCTTTTTCATTTAAAGATGAGACAGATTTCAATTTGTACAATCCCAATTCAACAGAAGTCTCGATATAGCCGATAATCTGTTCAAATGTAAAAACTTGAAGTTTCTCATTCTTCACTGCTTGATCATAATCCATATCCCCTAACACAAAAGGGACAAGCTCTTCCACATCTTTGGATTTGACGTTATTCAGGTCTGGTACAGTTGGAATCATAGTAAATGCTTTTCGTAGGTCATCCACCAACCCATAGTGCTCTAATAGTTTTCCATTCAGTAAGCGGAAATCTTGGTGGTATAGCTGATATAGTCCTTCAACTTCTTTCATTCTGTTTTTCAGCCAGGAAAGATAAAATCCTTTAAGCCAAATATCATCAGCTAGTAAATGCGTATAGTATCCCAATATGTAATCATTCCTGGCATCCACCATAGTATGGTGTTCCTTAAGAAACCCCTCAACATCAACTCTTCTAGAATGATCTTCAGCATCACCAATAAAATAATGCGAGGCATTTTTCTCTTCCACGGTGAATACAGCATCCGGTGCAATACTACCTAATAGAAAAACTTGCTTATCATTCATTTTAATTTCATCAGCAATTTTATGGCCAATAATGGCATGCATAATTCTTGAGCCCAATTTATTCACCCCTCATGAATTTAAAGTGACTATAACAGCACTCGGAAAATAGAAATAAATCCCACTGTCCAAATTATCATTTCACTAAATGTCAGAATGGATTTCTTTGGAGTCGGTGAATACTTCCATTCAAATATAGCTTGAATGAGACTTTGAAGAATAAAAAAGAAGATTATACTACCAAATAAAATAGGTATAAAGGAGTCATGAAATATCACGTAATAAAGAAGAACAATTTGAGTAATCAAGGACATATATCGAACTACCCGATCAATATTTCTATGCAATTTGTTAAAATAATTATGAGAAAAGATTTTCAGTCGTTCTTTTTTAATAGAAAGCAATCTTCTTAATAACAGTTTGACCGCTATATTAATGATAATAGTTGTCAGTAGGATAACACCCACATGTAATACCATTGCATACCCCTCTATTCCCTCCTGAATATAAATCCATGGTAGCATATTATTCAGAAGATTACAGCGTGCATTTTTCCATTATATAACATAAATACAGACACCCTTCTGTTTGGAGTGTCTGTACATGTATGCTTATTGTTATTGTTTTACCGCAATGATCAAGTCAAGCTCAATTGGTGTATTGCTTGGCAGTTCTGCCGCTCCAATTGCGACACGTGCATGGTGACCATTTTCACCGAAAATCTGAACAAGCAACTCTGATGCTGCATCCATTATTTTACCCATTTCATTAAATCCTGGAGCTGCTTGGATATAACCGGATAATTTCAATATTTGTTCGACGTTATCAAGCGTGCCAATCTCCTGTTTTACACTGCTCAAACCTTTCAAAACACAATACTCAGCGAGCTCCCGTGCCTGCTCAACGGTAACTTCTGTTCCAACTTTACCCGGGTATGGAACTTCTCCATTAATCCTCGGGACCTGTCCGCTGACATAGGCCACTCCTTGATGAATCGTAAGTGGCACATAGCTATACAGTGGAGCAACCGGCTCAGGTAGTTCAATACCAAGTTCTTCTAAACGTTTTCAATACTCATTTTCTATTCTCCTATCTATTGCCGTTTTTATGTATGATTCTCTCTTTTATTATACCGATGAATGGAGAATATAGCCTGGAAAATCTATTTCACTAGATTATAAAGAACAGGCAATTGTTCTGCCAGCACCTTTTTGTCCGTCCGCCATTCAAAAATTGGACCTACTCCACCATATTCAAAAGCAACTACCCATGGTTCTGGCCAATTTCCGGCTTTAATTTGCTTTAACGACCATGAAGCCAAATTCCAATCGTCTTCGGTCATTGGCATGCTGTCACGCAGACGTCGAGATTCATCGTGATACTGGATTCCTGTAATATGAAGTTCTTTTAAATGTTCAAGTGGCAGTTGTGATATATAGTCTTTCACATCAAAACCAAGACACATGGAGGTCATTTGAGCATGAGCAATATCAAGCAAGAGGCCACAACCAGTTTGACCAATAATTCCACTGATGACAGCTGGTTCAATAATCGGCCGCATCATATAGTCACCTTTTCCGCGGCAGATTACATTTTCTAAAATAATATTTTCAGCACCAACTTTTTCAGCCAACATTTCAATATCATGTACAACTGCATGGATTATCTTTTTAATATCGGTTTGATCTGTTGTAAGAACATCTACATTCGGAAAATCCTTTGCATAGGCGACGGCATGGACATTGATATAAGGTGTATTTGTATTTTTCTTAAGGTATTTGATACGCTCCCAATTTACTTCCCCCATTTGTCCACTTCCAGCATTCAGGTCGAAATGAATATAACTTCTTTTTGTTGATTCAGCCTGTTTAATCAGCTCATCACTGAAATCCGGGCACTTGAACATATCTACTTGTATGGCGCCCTCCTGAATCAATTCCTCTGTTTCTTTCGAATAATTAACCGCAAGTTTCATAGATTCACCCCTATTGAATAGAATGTTTTTAGTCAAAGAACTCCATATGCGTTTTCTCTTCTCTATAGTAACTCAGCCGGTCTTCCAATGTTCCTGTATGAAACTCAAATTTATGGCCATCCGGATCGGTGAAATAGATGGATCTCTTGTCCCTTGCATCTCTTTCCCGACCAGGTAAAATATTTACATTCAGTTGCTTTAACTTTGTAATGATATCATCGAACTCTTCCTCAGCAACGGTGAACGCGATATGAGTATAAGATTCTTTTATCTCGTTACGAGGAATATCGTGCTCCACATTTAGAGCAAGCCAAAGTCCATTTAAATCAAAATAGGCAGTACTCCTCCCTTTCACCAATAATTTGGCCTGAAATACATTTCGATAAAATTCAATAGACTCATCTAAATCAGATACGGAAAACAACAAATGGTTAATACCTTTTATATTCACTTTTTATCCTCCTGATTCATGTCATGGACTAATTCAATAAAATCCTCCGCATCTCGGACACATAATTTTAATCCCTTTTCCCAAAAATCTTCAGATGTAATATCCTCTCCTAAGTGCTCTTTCATCAATTCTTCAATAGACATACTCCCTGAATCACGAAGTAAGGAAATATAATTCTTTTCAAATCCCTTCCCTACTTCCTTTGCTTTAGCATATAGACTAATAGAAAATAAATATCCAAATGTATAGGGATAATTATAGAAAGGGGATTGTGTCAAATAATAATGTGGTGTCCAAACCCAGGAATATAAAGATGGTTGATCAAATGAACCATCATATGCAACTTCAAATGCATCTTGCATTAATTCATTTAACTTGGTCGCTGAAACATACCCCTTTTCACGTTCCACATAGAACCACTTTTCAAAGAGGAATCTGGAATGCATGTTCATGAAATTCATGACGCTGCGTTTTAGTTTTTCATCAAGTATCTGCAATTTTTCTTTGGCAGACTCCGCTTTTTCTAACGCTGCATCTAATATGATTTGTTCAGAGAATGTAGAAGCTGTTTCAGCCATGGTTAACGGATATTGCCGATTAAATCCATGAACGGATTTCATTGCTTCATTGTGGAAAGCATGACCTAATTCGTGGGCTAGTGTCAGCACGTTCGTCATACTTCCATTAAAAGTCATAAAAATTCTAGATTCAGCAGAACGAGGGAAACTTGCACAAAATGCAATTGGAGATTTATTTGTCCGATCTTCAGCCTCAATCCAGCCTTCATGAAATGCTTGTTGAGAAAAACTTTCCGACTTATCTCCGAAACTACTAAATTGCTCTAATATAAAATCCACCGCATCATCATACGTTAAACTTTGATTGTTATCGCCAATTGGTGCCCAGAAATTGTATGACTTCATTTTATTATCGCCATACAATTTTGCCTTCTCATTGAGATAGGCGGTAAAAGGATGTTTATATTTATTTACCGCTGACCACATAGCGTTCAACGTTTTTTCAGTCATACGGTTGTCAAACAGTGAATCTGACAAAGTATCTATTCCTCTGTTCCTGTTGATCTGTATGCGAAATCCTGCCACACGATTCAAAATCTGTGCAAATATGTTCTGCTTTTCTCTCCAAACATTTTCCATTGCTTCATGTGCAGTTTTACGTACGTTCTCATCGGCGTGGGAGCGCAAATTTATCGTTTGTCCAACAGAAAACTCTTTCAAGGCGTCGTCCTTTTTAACCTTTACTTTAATGCTGCCTATAAGTGAACGATAAAACTGTTCCCAAGCATCAAAACCATTCATCTTCAAGTCGGAAATTATTCCTTCTAATTCCACATTTTCGTATCTCTCTGCCTTACTGCGCCAATTATTAAGTATAAAACTGTAATCCTTCAAGACTTCATGTCCTAATATTTTTTGCCAAGCCTGTTCAGTAGTACGTAATATGGCATGCTGAAAAATCTTTAGGATTGAATCATAACGAGCAGTTATTGAAGAAGTAACTTCTTTTAATTTATAGGCTTCATGGTCTTTAGTGTTTTGTGCAAGTAAACAAGTGATGTAGGAGTTGGCTTGTGATAAATTTAACCTTATCTTTGATAATTGCTCCAAAATATATTTGACGTGGTTCGCATTACCACTTAAAGATTTATTATATTGCTCCATATATAATTCCATTGCAGAAACATCTGTTTCTAGTTGATTAACATGGTCTTGAAATTGTGTAGATTTACTGCCTTCTGGAAATAAACTATCTAAGTTCCAGACTTTCACATATTTTGTTCTCCCCATTATGAAACCCCAATCATATTCAAGCGTTATAATCCATTGAAGACATAAAAGTTCCTAGAGCCTTTATCAATCAATCTTTCATTTTCAAAATATAGATATCCTTCATCGTCAATTCCATAGCCAATTGACACACCTGTCTTTTTCAACGCTGATTTTAAATTATCTTTCTCATTCCATTTCGTAAAGTGTACGGCAATCACTAAATCTTTTAATAATCCCAAGCCCTCAAGAAAGAGCTGTTTCTTCTTTGTATTATCAATTGGTGAAATGACGCAATTTTTAGGGCTGATGAGAGCCCCTGCCGAGAAGCCTGCTAGTGGCACACCTTTCTCATACATTTCTTTTATTACATTACCAATTGCAGTATCTACAATAAAATCTCGATATAGCGCGGTATCTCCACCACCAATAATTACTCCTGTACATGATGCTAATTGGGATAATAGTGATTGATCGTATATAGAAGCCAGCGGAATATAAATAAAGTCATTTACACCATGTGCTTCGAGGTTTGCCGTATATTTAGGCATATATTCCTTCCAGCCTTCCCTCTCAAGAAATAATATTGCAACTTTTCCCTTTTCATTTAAAGACAGATTTGCAAATTTTTCCCCAGTAAAATCAACAAATGGAGGACTTCCGCCGAATAGAAAAAGATGTCTACTTGTCATTTTCTCACCCCTCCCTCTACTAAAATAAACTATTTCCAATTGGAGACCGGCAACCGCCAATCGGAAATCCTTGCTCACTAATCATCTTTTTCACGTTTACAATGGCATTCCCACGATAAACTTCTTCCAAAATAGAATGGATTTGTTCACTTTCCCGCCCGGTTATTTCCTGTTGCTCAACCAACTTATTAAACCATTGCGATATTTCTTTCGGCAAGACATTTCCAGCAATGGATGACAGCCGGTTATATCCACCAGCTACTTTTTCCACCAATTCAACTTCTCCACCAGCATAAAAGTAAAAATCGTTTCTATGTATAGCATCTTTAATTCTTGCAACTTTTTCAACCGAACCTGCATCCTTCACTCCGACTATCTCGGCGTACTGACTTAAGTAAATGATGCTTTCTTCAGCTAAATCAAAACCTGTTCTGCCTGGATTATTATATAGAATTGCAGGCTTATTACTAAGTTGCAGTAATCTTTCTGTATAAACAATTGCTTCTTGTTGTGACGGTTTGATATATGGAGGATATCCAATCATAATTCCGGAAAAGTTTGTAGTACTAATCTTTTCTGCCAGCTCTTCTGCGTCTTTTTGTCTGACGGAAGAGACGCCAAAGATAATCTCCATATTCTGAATAAGTTCTGCTTCCTTTTCTATTCCGTCGATCAGCTCTAACTTTTCTATCAAGCTCAAGCTATGCTGTTCACCTGTGGTTCCCGACACAAGTACGGACTTCACACCTTGCTTAGATAAATTCCTTATATGATTGACCGTCCCCTCAACATATAACGATTCATCATACAAAAAAGCCGTTGGAACGGCAATATGTACTGTTTCCGTTAACACCTCGTGACCTCCCTGCCGATACAACTCTATTATTTCTCACTTATTTAATACATTCTATAATCCTTGTTGGATTCCCTTCATTTTCACTTCCTATCAAACTAATTTTCACACCGATACTTGTGCCAAATTTTATTAATATGATAGTATGTTAGTAATTTCTTAGAATTCGGAATAAAAATCATGGTCTGCTGCTAATAGGTATGATGAGGAGAGAAAATGATGCGAAAAATTTACGTAAATGGTGTGATATATACCTTTAATAAAATCCAGCCTATCGTTTCTGCTGTTGTCACAGAGAATGGAATTTTTATCGATATGGGCGAGAGCAAGCAAATGCTCAACTTCTGGAAGGATTCTGACACAGAGGTCATTGATCTGCAAGGGAAGACTGTAACCCCAGGCCTAACGGATAGCCATCTCCATCTAGCCGGAATTGCAGAAAGCTTTGTGACACTTGACCTGACAGGAACTAATACAAAACAGGAAATGCTTGAGAAAATTGAAGAGAAGGCCAAATCCCTCCCCCCTGAAGAATGGATCATTGGCGGAAATTGGGATGAAAATCTATTTACGGAAGGTAAAATCCCTTCGATTTCCGAGTTGGACCATGTAGCTCCCGACAACCCATTGCTTCTCACTCGAATATGCCGGCATGCAGCTGTTACGAACAGCAAAGCCTTAGAGATAGCCAACTATCATCCGGACATGGCAGTACCGAAGGGCGGAACCATTGTTTTAGATGAAACGACGAAGCAACCTACCGGACTTCTGCTTGAGAGTGCAAAAGAGCTTATTGCACAGCATATTCCGAAGCGCTCTTTTGCGGACTGGAAGAATGCTTTGCGAAAGTCTATTCAATTCACTATCAAACAAGGAATCACGAGTGCTCATACCAATGACCCTTTTGCACTTGGAGGCCTTGAACAAACCTACCAAATCTACGATCAATTATTGAATAAAGAGCAACTCGGTCTCCGGACAAATCTCTTAATCAACCATGAGTTCCTGGATGATTTACGAGCGAATAAAATGTATGCAGGCTATGGTAATGATACGCTCCAAATCGGTGCGATTAAAATATTTGCCGACGGGGCATTCGGCAGAAGAACTGCACTATTATCTGAAGCCTATACGGATGATCCAGATAACTATGGGACGGCTATGTATAGTGAGGATGAATTAATAAATATCATTAGAAAAGCCCGAGAATTACATTTTCCTGTCGCAGTTCATACAATTGGTGATCAAGCTGTGGAAAATGTATTGAATGCATTAGATAAATTTCCTACGGTCTCTTATCGGGATCGCATCATCCATGTACAAGTATTAAGGAAAGAATTAATTGATAGGCTTCGTCATCCATCGCGTATCGTTGATATCCAGCCGCGTTTCTTGGCGAGTGATTTTCCTTGGGTTCAGGAAAGACTTGGCACAGAACGCATTCAAACATCCTATGCTTGGAAATCTCTTCTTCAAGCAGGTGTCATCTGTGCTGGCGGTTCCGATGCACCTATCGAACCGGTGAATCCATTGCTCGGTATACATGCAGCAGTGACGCGAAAAACTCCGGGCGACACCCATGGAGGATATAATATAGAGGAAAAATTGTCGGTGACAGAAGCTTTTCAGTTATTCACTGAGTATGGAGCATATCCAACAAACGAGGAGACTAAAAAAGGAACCATTGCTAGAGGCAAATTTGCAGACATGACCGTCTTCTCTCATCATCCGTTTGAGATGGAGAATCCAGATGATTTATTGAAGACCGAAGTGGATATGACCGTTATTGGCGGAGAAATAAAATATCGAAAATAAATGTATGATGCCTGTCTACGGCTTGTCCCAACCAACAAAAAAAAGAAAGTGACACCACTTTCCTTTTCTAAAAAACACTAGGATAAGCCTGGACCATGGCATCTGAAATGGCATCTGCCATTTGCCGTGCTTGCTTTTCAATAGCATCATAGACATCAATATCTTTCTGAAAGTCTTTATTTATCATCGCGACCGCTTCTTGTTTTGTCAGTGCTAAATGTTCATAAAACATATCTCGAACAACCTCTTCCGGCAAAAAGCGATTTACACTATTTAAAAATACCGCAATTTCATCCGCATTTTCATGCCATTTTTTATCTGCTTCCGCAACAGCTTGCTGATCTCCAGCTATCGCTGCTTTGACTAGATCTGCAGCAATTAATAGATGTTGTTGAATGAGGTCTGTATACGTCTGCGCCACTAAATCTCCATATAATCGGCGAATCATGTTCCCCATATCTGTTGCGTTCCTCAGTAATCGCTTCAAAACAAATTCAATATCAGGCAAGTCGAATACTAAGCTGATAATTGCCATCCGTGTCCATGCCACATGTTCTTCCCAAAGACTGCGCATCTCATTCCGGTAATCGACTTCCGCTTGGCTTATACAATGGCCTTGTTGCTGGATTGGATAAGCTGGTTGCCCCATTGGGGGATAATATGCATCCATCGGTAAATTCCTTGGCATTAAGGGATGATAAACCGGAATATATGGATTTTGATAAAAGTAATACATGTTGTTCATTCCACCTCATAAAAATATTCTAGTTCACTCCTGCTATAGTATTCTGTTGAATGATGTTGGGTGAATGTCTATTGCAATAAAAGAAATCATTATTTCATCTCCATCATTTTATGTTATATTACTCTATAAGTAATATTCTGATAATTATTACATCAAGTTTTATGCGTAAGAAAAATACCAATTCACGGTATCCCATAAAATGAGGAGGAGAGATGCAATGAAACCGTCATTCTTAACCGATGAACACGATATGTTTCGTGATGCTTTAAGGAAAATGTTAGAGAAAGAAGTTTATCCTTATTATGAACGTTGGGAGGAAGAACGTGCTATTCCTAGAGAGGTGTGGAATAAGCTTGGAGAAAATGGATTCTTACTTCCATGGGTAGATGAGAAATATGGTGGCCTTGGACTAGATTTTTCCTATTCGACCGTGCTCTTTGAGGAATTGGAAAAAGTCGGTTCTGGTATCGCGAGTGGAATTTGCCTCCATTCCGATATTGTCACCCCGTATATCTCCATTTATGGAACGGAGGAACAAAAGAAAAAGTGGTTGCCGAAAAGTGTAACTGGTGAATTTATTTCTGCGATTGCAATGACAGAACCTGGTGCCGGCTCCGATCTTGCCGGAATCCGTACAACTGCCAAAAGAAACGGCGAACACTATATCGTAAATGGTGAGAAGACATTTATCACTAACGGCGGCAACGCTGATTATGTCATTGTTGTTTGTAAGACCAACCCAGATGCAGAACCTGCTCATAGAGGGATCAGTTTGCTTGTGATTGAAGATGGAACGGAAGGATTTAAACGCGGCAAACAATTAAACAAAGTCGGGATGCATAGTGGTGATACGGCAGAACTGATTTTTGACAACGCGAAAGTACATGTAGAAAATCTGCTTGGCGAGGAAGGAAAAGGATTCTATTATTTGATGGAGCAACTTCAGCAAGAAAGACTAGTAGTTGCCTTGCAGGTCCAAATCGAAGCTGAAAGAATGCTCGAACTTACGATAAGTTATGTCAAAGAACGGACAGCGTTTGGCAAAACCATCGCCGATTTTCAACATACCCAATACAAAATTGCCGAGATGGCGACGGAGATTGATTTAGGCAGGACCTATGTTAACCGACTCATCGAGATGCATTTACAAGGGAAGGAAATCGTCAAGGAAGTCTCCATGGCCAAGTGGTGGATAAGTGAAATGGCCAAACGAGTGGCAGCAGAAGCAATGCAGCTCCATGGTGGCTATGGCTATATGGAAGAATACGAGATCGCTCGCCGCTATCGGGATATTCCGGTAACAAGTATTTACGCAGGAACAACAGAAATCATGAAAAATATCATTGCAAAGAAAATACTGCAGGATTAAGGGAAACTCTGAAAAGCTCTTTTATAGTTTATAAATAAAACAGGGACCTTCTGGATGCCTCCAATAGTCCCTGTTTCATTAACGTGCACTCTTTATGTAAGCTTCTTCCTCTTCTGGACTAAGAATCCCTGTTGCCTCACCAATCGTACCACCTTGCAATCTCCAGATTGTATTATGGTCTTGATCAACTTGTCCAAAATTATCCGTAGCCCATCTCTCAAGTATGTCACGATAAACATCCTCATGTTCTAATTCAGTTTCCTGTAATCCTTTAAGCAGCCAATCAATCCGCTCCCCGGTAATCTCAATAAATCCCCATTTTACATCAGCGATCACTTTCTGATGTGCCATTTGATGGATGTAATTTTGATAATCATCATCTCTCAGGTGCCGATGGGCTTTACTTTCACCAAAAGGATTTTCATAGACTTCTTCTTCCGGAAGCTCTTCTTTAGCCTCAATAGTATTCTCTGACTCTAGTTCTTCTTGTGCCGGTTGCGCTACTGCGTCAGTTTTTAATTCTTCATTTGCCGATTCTGCGACTGCTAACAGGTCTGAAACGATGTACCAGGCTGCTCCCGCCAATGCCAGGACTGTCACAATTGCTAGTGTCCACATAAACTTCCTCATAGGTAATCCCCCTAATACTTATACGATAAACGTAAGTTTTTGGTAAAGGAATCTAAAATATCTAAGTTTTACTTAATTTATTGTACCACTAAAAAACTTACTAAGGTGCACAGTTGGAGATTCTAAGCGAGCTATTAAAAAAGTTTATCTGTCACCATTTTAAGAGATAAGAAAACGGAGAATATGAAAGAATGGAAAATGCAGAATCATTTTCTGCTTCCTCCACTCTTCCATCAGCCATCATATTATTCCACTCCACAAGCCTCAGTCAAAAGTTCAACGATGTGAACGACTTCAATCTGATCGGACAGTCCTTCTTTTTCCACACCGACTTTCATTTGCAGGTGGCAGCCTGGGTTTGTTGTCACAATGACTTCCGGAGAGACCTTTTCCACCTGTTTCATTTTTTCATCCAATATATCCATTGCAGCTTCATAGTTTACGATATTATAGATTCCAGCGGAGCCGCAGCACATATTCTTCTGCGGCAGTTCCATATAAGTGATGCCAGGTATCTTCTTCAATAATTCAAGCGGTTCCTGCACCCGTTTTTGTACATTCGTCATATGGCAGGATGGCTGATAGGTTACGACCTTAGAAATCTCTTTGACAAATGGAAGTTTTACTTGTCCGAGGATCACACTAATATCCACACTCTTTCTAGCAAACTCCTCTGCACGTGATGCCCATTCCGGATCGTCTGCCAACAGCTTGTCATATTCCACCATTTGAGCTCCACACCCGCCGATACTGTTGACAATATAATCAAAGTCATACTTTTCAAATGCCTGGATGTTTTCCTTGGCGAGCTTTTTTGTAATTTCCGTTTCTCCACTGTGATTCTGAAGCGCGCCGCAGCATGTCTGTTCCTTGATGACGGTGACTTCACAGCCTGCTTCCTGAAGGAGTTTGATGCTCTTCGTGTTAATATCCGAGAACATCGTATCCATAATGCATCCGGTGAAGAATCCAATTCGAAATGCTGGCCTTAATTTTGCTGGGTAGTGCTCTTTTCTGCTTCTCCGTTCAATCGGCCCTTCCACATTCGGCAAGATCTTCTCGAAGGTACGCAGTTTTCCCGGTAAGAGGTTGATGGCCCTTGTTTTCCTGGCAACCGTCTGTAAACCTGATTTTTGATACAGGGCAAGTCCGCTGCCTGCGGTTTGAAGCAGCTTGTTATTCGGAATGGCTTTATCAAAGACAAAATCCTGGAATAATTTCGCGCGCTTTGTCATCGTCTTACTTTCTTTTTTATGATGCTGAATTGCTTCCTTAGCTGATTCAAGAATCTTTCCGTATTGCACATTGGTCGGGCAGACGACTTCACACGCCCTACAGCCGAGACAGAGATCAATCGGCCCTTCCAATTCGGAATAAGTGATTTTCCCTTCAGCAGCCATCTTCACCAAATTAATCCGGCCTCTTGGTGAATGCGTTTCACTTTTCATCGTTATATATGTAGGACATGCCGGAAGACAATATCCACATTGGACACAGTCAAATGTTTCTTCATATGCGAGTTCAGCCATTCGTCAGCACCAGCCTTTGACCGGGTTGTGGAAAGATTTTCCCGGGGTTTAAAATATTATTCGGATCCCAGCTTTCTTTAATCCGCTTCATCATATCCAATCCCACTTCACCAAGCTCCATTTCCATAAATGGCGCCTTCAGTGTACCGATACCATGCTCACCGGATAATGTTCCACCGAGTTCAATTGCGGCTTTAAAAATTTCTTCCACCGCCTGTTCAACCCGACGCATTTCTTCCTTATCCCGCTTATCTGCGATAATGTTCGGATGAAGATTTCCATCACCAGCATGGCCAAAGACAACTAAATCGATATTGTATTTCTCCCTGATTTCCTTTAGACGCTGAAACATATCAGGAATCTTACTCCTCGGGATGGTCGCATCTTCTGAAATCTTCGTCGGCTTTTCACGAACAATCGCAGGCGAGACCAGCTTTCTTGCTCTCCATAATTCATTGGCTTCTTCACTCGTGTTGGCCACCTTAACAGTGCGGGCTTCTGTTTCTTTACACACTTTCTCCACTCGGAGAATTTCTTCATCTATCGCTGCGGGATGTCCGTCTAATTCAACTAAAAGCATCGCTTCGGCATCAACGGGTAGTCCGAGAGGTTCATAGGCTTCCACCGCTTGAATTGTTGCATTATCCATGATTTCAAGTTTGGAAGGCAAAATTCCTGAGCTAAGAATTTTCGTAATCGCTTTTCCCGAATCGACAATGTCATCAAAAACTGCCATCATCGTTTTCGTAGCCTGTGGTTTCGGATAGAGCCGTAACGTCGCTTCGGTTATAACTCCGAGTGTTCCTTCCGAACCGACGATCAGCTTCGTCAAATCATAGCCTGTCACATTTTTCACCGTCCTGCCCCCGGTGCGGATGACTTCCCCTTCCGGTGTCACAACCTCAAGACCAATGACGTAATCTTTCGTCACGCCATACTTCAAGCCACGTGGACCTCCAGAGTTCTCTGCCAAGTTACCACCGATTGTGGAAACGTTCGAACTGCTCGGGTCAGGCGGATAAATAAGTCCTTCCTTTAAGGCAGCATCATTAATATCCGCAGTCAATACACCCGGAGACACTACAGCGACCATATCCTCCGCATCTACCTCCAGCACATTATCCCATTTCGATAAGTCGAGGACAATTCCTCCGTGTACCGGGAGAGGTCCCCCGCTTAAGCTCGTCGCCTGTCCTCTTGGGTAAACCGGAATACCATGTTTATTGGCAAGTTTCATGATTGCTGCTACCTCCGTTGTTGACATGACGAGCACGACAATGTCTGGGAGATATGTTCCAAACGACGCATCATACGAGTAGCTGTATAAATCTACCTTATCGGTCAGTATCCTTTTTTCATCACGGATTATCTCTCTAAGTAATGTGGCTAACTCCTCTTGCTTCATCTTCATCCCCCACTTCTGTCCGCTGTATGTATCTTTCTTTTATATTCTGGTGATGCTCCCACATGGCGAGTTTCGCTTCTTCTGGCTTTTTCTCCTTAATTGCTGTGAAGATATTTTTATGTTCCAACATTACACGATGATTTAATACGTCATCCTTCGTCGAATGCTCCCTGCTTTCTTTCACGTTTTTCCTGATTTTATCTGCAACCAAGTTGATCACATCCACCATGATTGGGTTATTGGAAGATTCCACGATACAGAAGTGAAAAGCATAATCTTCATCCAATGCAATTCTGCCCATTTTCTCGACTTCAAGTAGATCGTTATATATCGTTGTCAGTTTTTCCCTCTGCATCTCGGTCATGCGTTTTGCTGCATAGTAAGCAGCATCTCCTTCAATCGACTGTCGCAATTCTAGTAGATTAATAAAATCAGAATTCCTTCTCTCCACTACTTCGGAAAACTTCTGCAACAAGTCTTGCCGGGGAGCTTCATTCACAAACATTCCGACACCCGGCCAAACCGTGATAATTCCCGATGACTCCAAGACCGTCACCGCCTCTTTCACCGATGTCCGCGATACACCGAACATTTCTGCTAAGGCACGTTCCGAGGGAAGCTTCTCACCGGGTAAAATATACTGGTTCGCAATCGACTCTTGTATTTGTTGAATGATTGTCTGATAGATTCTTTTCCGCTTTTTTATCGGTGTAAATTCCATCTTATCCCTCCTTACATCATCCAGTGGTTTAGTGGGCAGTCCAGAGAAATGTTAGAGAAAAGCCGGAACTTGATAATCCCGACTCTTTCTTGGCACAATCCTTAACACTAATTCTTCCCGACCACAAAAGTGCCTTTTATCTCTTCTCCCCATTTCAATGCAAATTCATCAGAATCAGCGATTGGACCAACCCCCTCTGGAGTACCGGTGTAAATGATATCTCCTTCGTTTAAACCAATTTCCTGATGAATATATTCAAGCAGTGTTTGAAAATCAAAAATGACCGATTGAATATTACCTTCTTGAACGATATCACCATTTCGCTGTAGGTAAAAATCTGTTTCCTTCAGTTTTTCCACACCTGGGAAATCCCAGAAATCTGTAACAATCGCAGCATTCCTAAACCCTTTCGCAATCAGCCAAGGATGGCCTTTTTTCTTAAGCTTTGATTGTACATCCCTTAATGTGAAATCAATTCCAAGCGCCATATGTGTCACTACGTCGTCGACTGTGAAACCTTCATCCACCTTATTTCCTACATAGAGGACAATTTCCAATTCATGATGGATTTCTCCTCGGTCGCCTGGAAATGAAATCCTACTTCCATCCGCTTTTGCAAGTGCGCTCGTCGGCTTGGAAAAAACAAGCGGTGCTTCAGGCACCTCATTACCTAATTCCAATGCGTGTTTCTTATAATTTCTTCCGATACAATAGATATTATTTATTTGCATGATTACTGTTCTCCCCTTTTCCCGTCACACGAGGGTCATTCAGCTTGATGCGAGCTTTTGTCAGGTGATTAATGACAGCTTGCTTTGCTGCTTCTCCATCTCTTCGCTTAATCGCTTCATATATTTCCTCGTGCTCCAAATAGACTTCCTTCCGTTTCGCTGCCCAACCCAGGTTCTTCTCCAAGGAAAACTTGAGGGCACGTAAATGAAGATCAGATAGGTTATTCATTGTCTTTGTTAAGAAGGGGTTATAAGCAGCCTCCACTACAATTCGGTGGAAGGTGAAATCCGCCTCATAGCCGACAGACCACTCATCATCCATCACTTCTTTGAAAGCTTCCAAACTTTCCTTCAGTTTCTTCATATCTGATTCTTTATGACGGGAAGCGGCGAGAAATGCGGACTCTGATTCAATGATCGTCCGCATTTCCAAGAGATCGTGTACCTGCTCGACATCGACCATTTCAAATTGGGCGTTTTCGAACATATTGGCAAGATTCACTTCTCTCACCCAATTTCCACCGCCTTGTTTTGACTCAATGATGCCGCTCGCTTCCAATACACTTAAAGCCTCACGGATAGGAACACGGCTCACTCCAAACCGCTCCGTCAGTTCTTTCTCTGTCGGCAATTTACTATTAGGAGGAATTTCTCCAGATTTAATCATATTTTTTAATTCATCTAGCACCAATTCTGATACTTTTTTCCGTTGTATTTGCATGAAATTCCTCCTTATAATTATATGCCGACTACTTTATCTTCCAATTCATTTTGTTTTTTGGCACGGACGATATGCCATGCCAGTAATAGTCCACCTACTACTAGTCCAATTGCATCCGTCACTAGGCCTGGCTGAATCAACAGTAGAGCGACCGCAAAGAAAATCACACGCTCTAAAATATTCAGCTTTGCACTGAAGTAATTAAACACGGAGATAGAAAGGGCGTACACTCCGATGACCGCCGTGACAAAGACAATAATGGCACTTACTGGTGAAGCAAGCTCTCCAGTCTCGGTCTGCATCACCATAATTGGATTATAAGCAATCATAAACGGAATGATGAAACCAGGCAGACATAATTTGAGTGCTGTCCATGACGTCTTCATCGCGTCGGCCCCGGCAAGTCCGGCAGCTGTAAATGATGCCAAAGCGACTGGTGGCGTGATATTAGACAAAGCACCAAACCAAAATACAAAGAAGTGAGCTGCAATTGGATTAACCCCCGCCTCAACTAAAGCTGGTGCAGCAGTAACTGCTACGACAATATAAAGTGCAGTTGATGGTAGACCAAGACTTAGTATGATACAAGTGATTGCTATCAGAATTAGGATGATAGCCAGTGACCCACCGGATAACTGAATGATATTGTAAGAAAGGGTTGCCCCCAGCCCTGTCATCGTTACGACAGCTATTAAAATTCCTACCGACGCACAAGCGATGGTAACCTGGACAGTACCTTTAGCTCCATCCACCAGTGCCTGTGCTGCTTTCTTGATCGTAATTCTGTTCGATTTATCCTTTGTCAGCCAGCTTGCAATGATTGCGGAAATAATGCCGGCAAATCCCGCTGCAATTGGTGTTTTTCCAGCAAGTAACGTACCAATAACGATAATCAGCGGCAGAAGAAGTACTCCACCTTCTTTTAACACTGCCCAAACTTGTGGAATCGAGTCTTTGCTCATTCCTTTTAATCCTTCTTTTTTCGCTTCCAGATCAATGGCAATTATTAAACCAGCATAGTAAAGAAGGGACGGAATAATCGCTGCCAGAATGATGATGTTGTAGCTGACTCCGAGGAATCCTGCCATAATAAATGCGGCAGCACCCATAATCGGCGGCATGATCATTCCACCTGTTGATGCAGCTGCCTCTACCGCAGCAGCATAACGAGCCTTCAATCCAATCCGTTTCATTAACGGAATCGTAAATGGACCGGTCGTTGCTACGTTTGCAACCGCACTTCCACTCAAGGAACCGGTCAACGCACTGGAAAGGACTGCTACTTGAGCCGGTCCCCCGCGGCGCTGTCCAGCAATGGCAACCGCCAAATCATTAAACAGACGTGTGGCTCCGCTCGCGTTAAGAAATGCCCCGAAAAGTATGAATAACACAATGAAAGTCGTTGCAATCGATAGAGTCATTCCGAAAATACCTTCTGTCGTCATGTAGAAGCGGAATAATAGACGCTCCAAAGAAAATCCGGCATGCCCTATAATCCCTCCAAAGTATGGACCGAATAAGGCGTAGATGATTGCCCCCAGCGTCAGCATCGGAATGAAAAGCCCAACACTTCTTCTGGACACTTCCAGTAAAGCTAGGATCGTAATGATAGCGAATACATAATCCCATACAATTGGCTGTGACATCCGCTCGTTATGTATGGTGAAATAGTTGAAAATAATATACAACAATCCGGATAGTCCTATTAAGGCAAGGATAATATCCATCATCGAGAACTTGGTTCTATCCCCATTTTTGGTTGCCGGATTCAAGAGGAATCCCAACACAAATACAAAAGCCAAGAAAATCGTGTTGCGGTATATCTCCTGGATGTTCATGAAACTGTTCGAATAAATTGCGAAAAGCGACAAGGCTAAAGCAAAAGCTGCAACAATGATTGCCTGGTTGCCCTGAAGTGTGCGGCCTCCCCCGCCTCCTTCTTTATCCAAGTCGACTGTTTCAGTTTGTACTGCTGCTTTCTTTTTAAAAAGCATGAGTTTCCCACCCCTCTAATATATTCTTACTGTAAGTTAAACTTCCTATTTTGCCTCTGGCGGAATAAGTTCTTCTGGAATTTCCAATCCTACTTCAACAAAATAGTTATATGCTCCAATATGAAGCGGTGCCGGTAACCCATCCAGCGCTGTTTCCAAGGAAACTTCCTTTGCAGAACTATGGATGCTATGAACCGTATCTAAGTTTTCATAGATTGCTTTCGTCAGGTTATATACGTCTTCTTCTTCCATTTCAACTGATCCTGCCAAGAAGTTCGGCATGGCAATCGTATGAATTTCTTCATCCACACCCGGGTAAGTTCCTGCCGGTATGACAAAGCGATACCATGTATTATAAATACTGTTTATCTCTTCCAATTGCTCATCGGTGACTTCCAGAACTGTTGCATCTACTCCACTAGCGTACATATCCATAACGGATGATACAGGTACCCCTGCCGGTAAAGAACCACCGTCCAGCCTTCCATCCCTCATCGCAGATATTGTATCGTCGTACCCGAGATATTCAGGAGTAATATTTTCCTTTGTCAGTCCAAGGCCCTCCATAATCGTCAACGTGGACTCCTCTGTTCCACTTGCCTGTGGACCTACTGAAAATCTTTTCCCCTCAATATCTTCCAACGTGCCCGTTTCTACTTTACTATTCATCAACACAAAGTGCTCCACGTTTCCCCACAGCATCGTGATGGAGCGCAAATCTTCATAAGGATTTCCTTCGAAGCTACCAGACCCTTCGATAGCCTGTGCCCCAATCAATCCTTGTAAAATGGCGAGATCCGCTTCGCCTTTTCTAAGTAAGTCAATGTTTTCAATCGAACCTGCAGACGACTGCCCGGTCACTTTAATACCTTCCATCTCTTCCGTCCACAAGTGGCCGAGTCCTACACCAATCGGATAATACGTTCCTCCAGAGGAAGCGGTTGCAACAGAAAAGTACTTCGTATCACCGCATCCAGCGAGCAGCAGTGTAAGCAAAATGAGGATAGGTGCCATCACCTTTCTCATAATATTCTCTCCCTTCTAAATGTAAGCGTTTTATTAATTTGTATTACAAGTATACAATATTACAATAATTTATCAATACTTTTTGTCGAAAAATGTTCATAATTTAGTGAAAAATCTTTTTCAAAGCAGATTCCTAAGCAACTTTTGCAACAAAAAAGACCAGAGAAAAAGTACATCTTTCCCTGGCTTTCTATGGTTGGTTAGAATACAAACATAGTATGAATTTCATTCTATTCTTTGTTCACATATATCAAGTAAAGGACAAGCTTCACAAATCGGCTTCACCCGGCACGTTCTTTTTGCATGTTCAACAAGTAATGCATGGTATTCATTATATAGAGTTACATCTGACGGCAACTCCATTTCAACCAACTCTCTAACTCCATCATAACTTGACGGCATATCATATCCGAGGCGATAAAAAATTCGCCTTGCATAGGCGTCTACTACGAAGATGGGTTTATCAAATGCATAAACGAGCATAACATCAGCTGTCTCCCTGCCAATCCCATGAATCTGTAATAATTCTTGCCGCAGTTTTTCCTTCGTCATTGTCTTTATTACAGCAATATCATAATCATATTGTTTGAACCATGATATGAATGCCTTTATCCGTTTGGCTTTAACTGTATAAAATCCGCTCGACCGAATAAGCTGTGCGAGCTCTTCCATCGACAGCTTATCGATTTTTTCCGGTTCTAAGTGTGGCCTTAAACGTTCGAAGGCTTTTTCGACATTTCTCCAATTCGTATTTTGAACGAGGATGGAACCGATCATCATTTCAAAAGAAGTCTCTGCAGGCCACCAGTTTTGGGGACCGTAGTGGTTGTATAGTTTTTCATAAATTTGTAGATAAGATTGGGACATGGATGGAGCCTTCTTTCATTTATCTTGTGTTATTTTCTTTGCCCGCACTAGTAAGAATTAAACATCGGCTACCCACTAATTTGATAGAGCCGATCAATTCCCCTCTTCCTCCCCAAAAAAACAATCTCTCCGTTTTTTGTAAGATTTTCTAAGAAGAGACATACTTGTGGAAAAATCTTAAACGTTCCACTTGAATACTTTTCGTTCGAAGCCCCATGATAATCTATCAAGTACTGACATACTTCACTAGCCAAAAACTGAGTTCTATTTAGATCTTCTAAATAAATCAAGATTCCCGCTTGCAATGCTGGATCCAATTCTAAATCAAACTGGAAACGACCCTGTTGGAGCAAGTCTTCTCTAAGTTGTGCAAGATGTTGCTTCTTTCTCTCTTTTTGGGATTGTTGTTCTGCTAGATTTCTTTTCAACCGTTCGCTCTCTTTCATTTTGTTATATTCTGTGATGATCGTTTTTAACCGTGTAATCTGCCGATCAAGTAAAGGCACACTATATTCTAAATGCTGCTCGATATCTTTCGGGATATCCAATTCTTCCGGTATGGCGATGCCTTCACCTATCAAATTCCAATTTTGATTAATTTTTACAAGAATCTCATCCCGCTCGTAATCAATTACTTCTATCCCTTTAATTATTTCTTTCACTAGCTGCGGTGGAATTCCTACATGCTCCTCAAAATGATTGATTCCGAACTTTTTAAGCTCCTTCGTTTCCTTGTTTAGAACAATATATTGATACCTTAGCGCACGACCACATTCACAAAACAGCTTAGGATTCTTCCGCCAACCTGGACCAGCATCGATAAAATCCTGCAATTCCCACTGATTGGCTACTTTTTCAATCTCTATTTCTTCCACGCCTCCAGCTTTCCCTTTTGCCAAGACATTTGCAAAAACAGTTTTTCTACCACGTATCAAATACTCATCGATGAATTGCTTCTGTTTTTCATCCAGGTTCTTTGAAAGCTCATCCCGTTCAAGCTGAGTAAGGTGGATCGTTTTAGTCATAAGTTCCACTCCTCTTATTTTCCAACTTAGTAGACAGAGAATAATAGATATGTTTATTGTAATCTATTTTGTACATGCACCACAATCCATCCGTTGGAGGTCCATTCATTTAACATTTTGGACAATCCCCGTCATATAGGCATTTTTTCTAATATGTTGAATAGAGTAGTACTGATGTGCCTGTACAATTTAAAAGGGGGAATGGTTTTTATGAAGACAATGTTTAAAGTAGATTTAAACAAGACGATGGATCAGCAAGAAGTACCAGGGCATAACCGTTGGCATCCGGATATTCCAGCTGCCTTTTCGGTAAATCCTGGGGAGTCATTTAAGATGGAGTGTTTGGAATGGACCGATGGACAAGTTAAAAACAATGATGACCCATCGGATATCCGCCATGTAAATTTAGACAGGGTTCATGTCCTTAGTGGCCCTGTACACGTAAATGGTGCAGAACCTGGAGACTTACTCGTCGTCGATATTCTTGATATCGGGATTTTCGATGAGCAGCCTTGGGGCTTTAACGGGATATTTGCCAAAGAAAACGGCGGAAGTTTCCTAGTTGACCAGTTTCCAGAAGCTGCAAAATCGATCTGGGACTTTGATGGAATCTTTACCACGTCAAGACATGTGCCGAATGTCCGCTTTGCAGGATTAATTCACCCAGGATTGATGGGGGTTGCTCCTTCACAGGAATTACTCGACGAATGGAACAAGCGGGAACGCGAATTAATAGCAACAGACCCAGAACGTGTTCCGCCACTTGCTAATCCACCGAATCCAGAAAATGTTGTTTTAGGCGGCCTGAAGGGGGCTGACTTCGACCGTGTAGCAAGAGAGGGTGCCCGAACTGTACCTCCACGAGAGAATGGTGGAAACTGTGACATCAAGGACCTATCCAAAGGTTCACGAGTATATTTCCCTGTTTTTGTGGATGGAGCCAAGCTCTCTGTAGGAGACTTGCATTTCTCCCAAGGAGATGGAGAAATCACCTTCTGTGGTGGAATTGAAATGTCTGGGTGGATAGAATTGAAGGTCGATGTTATTAAAGGCGGCATGGAAAAATATCAAATTAAAAAGAACCCAGCCTATCAACCAGGACCAGTAAATCCAAACTATAATGAATATCTTGTATTCCAAGGTGTATCGGTAGATCATTCAGGTAAGCAGACCTACTTGGATGCAAATATTGCCTTCAAAAATGCTTGTTTGAACGCGATTGAGTACTTGAAAACACAAGGCTTTACTGGTGAACAAGCTTATATGCTACTCTCCACCGCTCCAGTACAAGGACATTTAGCAGGTGTCGTTGACATACCGAATACATGCGCAACGATTGGTATTCCAAAAGCGATCTTCACAAAAGACATTCTACCAAAATAATGGAGTGATCATATGCCGTATTATTCTTTTAGGTGCCAGGACTGTGGAGAATTCACAGTCTGGCATAGAAGCAGTAAAGGAAATAAACTGGAAGAGGAATGTCCAACATGCTCTAATATAGCAAAACGTGTTTTTACTCCGCCTACTGTATATCGGATGGATGGAAAATTAAAGCAGACGATTGAAAGTGGAATGGAGCCGAAACTTGTGAAGAAAGAAAATATGCCGGTAAAGCCGAAGAAGAGAGCAGCTGGTGCGGCGAGGCCTTGGCAGACTGGACATTAGATATAGTTTTTCTATCTAATTAAAAGGAAAGTACAACATCTATTTTAAAAATGAGATAAAAGTTCATGGAGTGATAACTGCATGAGTTAATATAGGAAGTGGTACAAGTTGTCACTCCATTTTTTTCTTTTAGTGAAACATACTTTTCTCATAGACTCTTTAATCCCGCATTGCTCCTGCCTCTCTCGAAGTCATCGCACCTTGTCCTCGCTTTACATCTTTCTGTATTTCTTGTTTTACTTTGTTTGGGTCTGTGCCAGAACTCATAGCGTTTGAGCTCCTTCTAGATTGTTGATTTTGTGGCATATATTCCCTCCTAAAAAATTTTTCATTTATATTATTCTCTTGGCATGTTAGATTATTCGGTCCTGCATATTCCACCCCATTTAAGGACTATTAACGGTCATTGACACTAAATAGTAGTTAGACTAGAATAAAAAATAGTCAAAATATTATATTTAGTGGACAAGGAGTGATTTATACATCTAGATAAATCTCTCACTACACAAATCAAAACTACAGCATGAAAGGAGAATACTAATCACTACCGTAAGAAGAGAGGAAATTCCTATTAAGGAAAATGGGGAGAGTCTTGTACCACTTTCCACACTATCTCAAAAAATAGTAGTACATCCTTATTATTACTTGCAGCAAATTCCAGGGTCAATCCAAGAATGTTACCTTAGGGAGAGTGCAGCAGACCGCCTTTTACAAGCAGCGGAAAATCTGCCAGAGGGATTCTTCTTTCATATATTCGACGCTTGGCGACCGTATGAAGTCCAATCCGCACTATACCAGGATTTCAAAATGAAACTTGAAGAAAAGGGACTGTCAGGCAAACATTTATTGGAAACGCTTAATAAGTATGTGAACAAACCATCTAGAGATTCTAATAGACCGTCTAACCATTTAACTGGCGGTGCTGTCGATTTGACGATTGCTACAGATAATGGCTTGCTCCCAATGGGAACAGACTTTGACGACTTCTCGGAAGCTTCCAAAACGGACACCTACGAAAAATTGGAGAACCCTACAAAAAGTGAAATTCTGTATCGAAACAACAGAGCTCTATTAAAAGAAATCATGGAAAACGCCGGGTTCATGAACTACGAAGAAGAATGGTGGCATTTTGATTACGGGAATCAGAATTGGGCAGCGCGAACAGGAAATATCGCTTTCTATGGTGGAATCCATTCGATTGAACAAGCTTAAGGGGTGAACATTAAGTTGCAAATTTCTGTGCTTGCTATTGGACCCGCTGATTTGGAGAATTTGATCGTATCTACAGCCAAGGATTATCAAGAAATAGACATGGACTATGTAACGTATAGCTTGGAAGATGACGTAGCAAGCATCGTAGAGAAGCATGAACAGAACTATGATGTGCTTTTTTTCGCCGGCTCCCTTCCCTATACTATTACGAAAGAACAATTAAACCTTAAGAAGCGGATGGTCTATACAGAATTCAAAGGAACTGCGTTATATCGTGTTCTATTTCAATTGATTCGTGAATCAAAAGCGGATTTACTTAGCGGGAATCTCAATTTAAGTATTGATAATCTTCAAAAGTTCCAAATCGAAGAATGCTTTGATGAGCTTGACATACAATATCAAAAACTATTTTACTATGAGGGCCGTTTACTCCAAGATATTGATAATATAGTAGAATTCCATCATGAGCTTTGGAAGAGCAAAAAGACTGACATTGCGATTACTTGTGTAGGATCTGTCTATGAAAAATTAAAGGAACTCGGTGTTCCTGCATGTCGGATTATCCCTACCCGGACATCGATCCGAACTGCTTTGGATAAAGTTTTGATGGAAGGAATTAACCTACGCCATCTTCAATCTCAAGTTGCGACTGGCATTATTCAATGGAATCATACAGAGAATTTCGGACAATTGACAGAGTATCAGTTTCAAAGGAAAATATTAGATTTAAAAAATATCATGATCAACTATGGTGAGAAATTACAAGCAATCGTTAAATGGACGGATCATAAGCAAGAACTGAAATTCATTACAACTCGAGGGGCCCTTCAATTCGAAAAAAATCTCTCTTCCAATGAAATGAAGTTACTCGAGGAAATTTACCGGAAAACAGAAATCATACCTCGAATGGGAATTGGCATTGGTCAAACAACGAATGAGGCAGAAATTTATGCCCGAGAAGCCTTAGCAAAATCACCAATGGACAAACTGGTATTTTACGTCAGGGATATTGATGGTGTCGTGCATGGACCAATAGGTGGAGACAATCCTTTAAGCTATTCAACACGAAATAACCAACCACAACTTAACGCGATATCAAAACAAGCCAATCTAAGCGGTTCAACAATTAATCGGATTCTATCTTTTTCCAATAGTAAAGGAGAGTACTTCACAAGTTCAGATTTAGCCACTGGTCTGGGGATATCGATTAGAAGTGCTCGGAGGATACTGCACAAATTGGAACAGGCTGAACTAGCAGAAGTTACTGGAGAGGAACAACCGATAGCTAGAGGCAGACCCCGTCAGATTTATTCCCTTGCTCGACTACATCGAGCAGTGAATATAGGACAAAATCCGCAACAAATTTGAAAGCGGTTACTGATTTTTAAATATAAAATAGAAAGGGAGAAACTATTTTGCTATATTCAATTATTCAACCAGATGATACTTGGATTCTATGGGCATTTTTAGCAGGTTGGGCAGCAGTAAGTATTTACTTGGAACAAAAGTACGATTGGGCATCCAAACTTTCAGGAGCAATCATTGCCCTCGTTGGTGCGATGTTACTAGCCAACTTCAATATCATCCCAACTGAATCACCCGTTTATGATACAGTTTGGACCTATGTCGTACCATTAGCTATTCCACTTCTTTTATTCCAATCTAATATTTTTAAAATATGGAATGAAAGTGGAAGATTATTAATTATTTTCCTATTAAGCTCGATTGGAACGGTTGCTGGAGTAATTATTGCATTCTTCCTACTCAAGGATGTTATTCCAGGACTTTATATGATCAGTGCGATGATGACAGGTTCTTACATTGGAGGTGGCGTCAACTTTGCAGCGATGGCAGCAAAATTTGAAGTGCCAGGAGAAACCGTTTCATCTACAGTTGTTGCAGATAACCTGCTTATGGCCATTTATTTCCTCGTTCTTATATTAATACCTACCCTTAACTTCTTTAGAAGAAAGTTCAGAACGCCATATATTGATGAGCTGGAAAGCAACACAAACAAAGATGAAAACCTGGCGTCTTCTTATTGGGGAAGAAAAGAAATTTCATTAAAAGATATCGGTCTAGCAGTAGGTAGTGCGTTTGCTATTGTAGCGATCTCCTTTACGCTAGCAGAATTCTTTGATGGACTCATTCCATCCGGTGAAAATGTCAATGTCTTTTACAACGTATTAAACGGGATCTTTGGAGACAATTATTTAATGCTTACAACGTTAACCTTACTATCCGTCTCATTTTTCCCGCGTTTATTCGAAAACATCAATGGTGCACAAGAAATTGGAACGTATTTGATCTATATTTTCTTCGTGGTCATCGGGGTACCGGCATCCTTACCATTAATTCTGCAAAACGCTCCACTTATCTTAGTATTTGTAGCAATTATGGTATTCATTAATATGCTTGTTTCCTTCACACTTGGGAAAGCATTTAAGTTTTCACTTGAGGAAATCATTCTTGCAAGTAACGCGAATATCGGTGGACCAACGACGGCGGCTGCGATGGCGATTTCTCGTGGATGGACGAAGTTAGTAGGGCCGATTTTGATTGTTGGGACGCTTGGTTATATTATTGGGAACTATGCGGGATCGGCGATTGGGATTTGGTTTAGTAATTTTTAGGGAATAACAGAACAGTTACGAACTTATTAAGATTCACTGTTCATCATTAGCTTAATGGATTGACATCGCTCGGAGCTATGTGATTCACTTAATGACAATGTATATAATTCTTAAAGAGAAGCTGGAACAGGTTAATTTCATGTTCCAGCTTTGTTTTGGTTCGCTTAGTAGAAATTATTGGCTTTATTGAAAGTAATATATACATATAATTAATCATTATTTAACCTTTCCTATGGTATAATAAATAGAACATATATTCTGTTAAGGTGAGGGGGAAATAATATGAACCAAGGTCATTTTATTGATTATATTAGAAAGCACTTTCCTACAAGCTCTACCGATGACATAGCCAAACATTTAAATCTAAGCTCTTTTCAAGTCCGTACTATTGCTAAAAGAAATAATATAGTTAAGTGTGAAAAATATAAACAACAATTAAAGGAGAATTTAATTAAACGTCGTAGGCAATGGTACGAAGCAAATATCCCAAAGTTTGAACCTAATCATCTTCAAGAACAAATTATTTTTGGGTGTTTAGTGCAAAATAAAAGTTAAGAGAATTGCAACCAAAATGTTAGAAGGTTGCACAAAAAGAAAAGGCTTGCCAGCCCTCTCAAAATACCCTACCGTTATTG
>NZ_JBHUDE010000151.1:0-33454 GCF_042678205.1 Oceanobacillus luteolus | reverse complement strand
TCGCATAACTTTACTGGGTTAGTTTAGTGTTGCCTTTTTTAAGGATAATGCACCTTGATAACTGAACAATTATTTATTTACCTCTTGACATATCACCGCAGGTCTATGCTATTTTTTTTAAGATACCCTTAAGTATGAGGAGTTAAAAGGTATTTTTGCATTAAAACCGAAAATCAACCTACAGTCTATTGAGAAAACTGTACTGATATGTTCTTCTCTTGAATTTAAAGTGTGATAAACTCTCTCTTTTATTGATTATGGCATATATTGGGGATTGAGATAAAACATGTGCGTCATAGCCTCACTTGATAGTGTAGAGTAATTTAAATTGCTTATCAAAATGAATCTATCTAGTTCCACATAGTGAAACTTTAATTAGTTATTTCTTTATTGAGCTATCGAGATCCAAGGTGATTATCAAGCAATCTTACAATAAGAGGAGCATATCAAAGAAGGATATGTGGCCTATTTTGTTGAATGTTAAAAGGGGTGACTTACTACCGATATTCAAGGGGGAATTATGAGAAAAGTTTTATGCATAGTTATATTTCTGGGGTTCGCACTAATTGCGTGTAGTGAAGAAAAGAATGTAATAGATATTTTAGAAGCTCCAGCAATTTTAAGTGTCGAGCAAAAAGAAAATCAAGATGAAATAAATCAAATTACGGGTGTAGTGTGTTGGAGTAACTGTTCCAATGATGATCGTGGTTTTAGTTTTGAGGATATTGATGAATACACTTTAAATTCGTTATCCATTAATCCTATAAAAGAAGATGCTGTTTTCCAAATAACCCATGAAGGTCCACTAGCGGATGAATATGGTTATATCGCGCAAATAAATAAAGGTGATAGTAGTGCCGGTTATAGCACGTATATAGACTCTAATGAGTTTCAGGCATTTAAGGATGATGGAACATATATGGTCATTGCACAGTGGTTTGATAAGGATGAGTTGTTAGGGTATGTTTATTCCCTCTATAAAGTTGAAGTAGAATAAACATCAATTCGAACCGTAAAAGGAGTGATACTTTGAAGTTTTATAATAAGGTAGCATTGATTACCGGTGGTACTTCGGGAATTGGATATTCTGTTGCTGAGAGTTTAATGAAAGAAGGGACCAAGGTTGCTATAGTTGGTAGAAATTCGGAAAAGGGTGAAAAAGCATTACAAAAATTAAAGGAAATTCACTCTGACGTTATATATCTGTCAGCTGATATCAGTAATTCTAATGATGTTAGGAAAATGGTGAGAGATACTGTAACGTCGTTTGGTCATTTAGATTTTGCGTTCAATAATGCGAGTAATGCCGAAGGAAAACCAGCTCTTACACATGAGTATAGCGAAGATGATTTTGATAAGATGATGGGAGTTACAATTAAAGGGGTTTGGCTATGCCTGAAATACGAAATCCAGGAGATGCTTAAAACTGGTGGGGGATCGATAGTAAACACTTCTTCATTAGATGCACTTATTTGCTCAGCAGGTACAACGGCATATGCTGCTGGGAAAAGTGGTGTGATTGCCTTAACAAGAGCTGTCGCTCAAGAGTATGGATCCTACGGGATACGGGTAAATACTGTGACACCTGGCGCAATTAGGACACCAATGATTGAGAGGAAGTTTAAAGATTTAACACTGGAACAAGCAAAGTTGTTAGAAGGAAAGTACAGTAATTCTAATGCAATTGGGAGATTAGGTAAACCTGAAGAAACTGCGGCAGCCGTTACTTGGTTGTTGTCTGAAGAAGCCAGTTATATCACAGGACAGAATTTAATTGTAGATGGTGGAGTGAGTTTTATTCATTGAGCTGATAGTTATTATTATATTGCTAATGTGTCAAAGGTGGAGAAAGATGAAATTTTGTATGAATTTTGGTGATACCAACTTTATTGGAGTAGTGAATGCTGATACATACCACTCATTTGTAGACGAAGATTGGGAACTGGATAATCTATTGCAGCATTTTGGAGATGAGATGAAACAAGGGCATATTTTAGTTTTTCAAATGACTGAAGAAGGAATTGAACATTCTTGGAGAGTCGATGTTCACGTAGGGAGAGAAAAATTTGAACATAAATGTTTCAGGAAAGCAGTAGGGTATATAGAAGTAACGGACAATGAATTATATTTAGTTGACTATGACTGTCTTACAATGGCTGCTCAGTTTGAAGATGAAAAAGTTCCTGATGCAAATTGTTCCCAATATAAGATCGAGATAGAAAATGGATTTTATAAGGTTGAAATAGCTCAATATTATAACGTTGATGAAGATGAATATGTTGGAAAGAGAGAGACCGACATTTTGATGAATTTCGTTAAGGTATCGGAAATGGAACCAATTGCTGATCGTGTTTTTTGGTGTACATATTAAGCTGATAATATAGATGTTATCTGTTTCTTTCTTCAACTATAGGGTGCAATTATATAAACAGTAGATAAGAGACCCTCCCTATAAACAAAAGTAAATAAATATGTAAGGGTCATCTGGAGAATTATGGTAAAGTATGAAATAGAGATGATTTATCTAGTGTGCTAGCTCAAAAAAGCTGTAGCTTTTCTTTTTCAACAAATGGAAAGGATTGCATGATGTGAAAAAACTTCTCGTGAAAGTGTTGTTTGCGATAATATTATGTTCAGGAATCCTCATTATATTTGCGGATCTATTAAAGGAAGAGACATTTACAATTATTGAAAAAGATACAGACACGTTTATTTGGATTGAGAGCAATAAAGTATTCAACCCAAGTTACAAACGAGCATTATTGGATATAGAGAACGCTAGAATAATAAATGCAAATGGTGAGGAAATTGATTATAGAGAATTATTAATAGGCGATAGAATTAAAGCTGAAATTCAACCAATTGCAGCACTAAGAGACCCTCCAGGCTTAGTGGCAAGGGAGGTAAAACTATTAAATTAACGGTGCACGGAAACAAGGGGGATCTACATGTTTATAAGTCTTGCTGAATTGATTTGGACAATTCTTGCCGTACCAATTATCTTCTATGTTTGTTATAGACTGTCGACGATAAATAGGCAGTTAGAAAAAATATCTAAACATCTTAATATTCAAGAAGATGAAGTAGAGGAAGTCAGCAACGAGGAAATCGAAAAAGAATTAGAAGAAAAGTTGAAGAGATAAAACTTACATATACCAGCCTATAGAGAGTATTAAATCAAGGGACAGCATAAGTTGTACAATGAGAACGATTTGGAGTGAAGGAGAAAAACTCGATGATGAAATTACAGATAACAACATTCGTTTTAGTTGGGGCATTTATCGGATTTTTAACCGATGGTGTAATGATCGGTGCAGGAGTAGCCGCAGTTATTTTTATCGCATATAAATTAGAGAGATTATTAGAAGAACGAGATATGAGTTAAAATCTCAACTGATAAAAATAGGAGATGAGCAATAATGGTGAAGTTAAAACATTTCACTGAAGAATACGTGGAGGCATTAAATGCCTTTGAGCTTCCTGATGAACAAGCAAAGTTCACAGCATTACCAAGCAAGGTCTTAGAGGAGAAAAAAGAAGAATATCGGATTGTTATATTAGATGAGAATGAGCCTGTAGGTTTCTTTATATTACATAAAACGGAACGTGTTAAGCAATATTCAGATAACCCGAATGCCATGTTGCTGACGGCATTGTCTATCAATCACGCAAAGCAGGGAAGAGGATATGCTAAACAAGCTATGCTCCAGCTAAGAGATTTTGTTGAATATGAATTTCCTTATTGTGACGAGATTGTACTAGCAGTCAATCATAAGAATACACCTGCTCAGCGGCTTTATGAAAAGGTTGGTTTTATAGATACAGGTAAGAGAAGAAATGGTCCAGTAGGTGAACAGTTCATTATGAATTTATTGCTGAAATAAGTACTCATTAGCTATGAATATCGATAAACAAGGATATGATTAAAAATGGAATTAAGACTGGAATTGTTTGTTAAAAGTTTAGAAAGATCAATGGAATTTTATTGTGATGTTTTGGGATTTAACGCACCAAAAGAAATAAAATCAGATTACCTATCAATTAGAAAAGGGGATGTAGTTTTAGGATTAGGAGAGATGGAAAAATTACCTGATACTCATCCCCTTAAAGTTTCCCGTGATGATCAAGAAGTTGGTTTAGGTGTAGAAATAGTTTTAAAGGTTGAGGATGTATATGAAGTTTATAATCATGTGGTTGCCAAGGGGTATTCAATCCAGTCGGAGTTGACGAAACAATCTTGGGGAATGGTTGATTTTAGAATAGTAGATCCAGATGGATATTATTTGAGAATTACATCAAACAATTAACTTCTTTGTATGATAGGCTGCAATTCCTAAAGAATCTGGAAGTGATGATAATGAGTGTATATCTTCATAATTATTTAGAAGTATTTAAAAAGAACTTTATGTTGCTTGTTATGGCAATAGTATTATTAGCTGTAACTTTCTTTATCTGGGCTGGGATTCCGTTCTTCATAATCGGCAATTTAGTGGCGAAATTGACCTCTAATTCTGTAATAACTTATTTATCCATATCATTATCAGGAGGATTTCTTTTTTCTTTGTATTTTGTTCCATTTCATTTAAAGGTTGCTGAAAATATAAGTATCGTAAAGGGCAATCATGTAGCGAAATCTTTTGTGCATCTACACACCTTATGGATGATAGGGAGTTCTCTAATCTTTGGTATAGTGATGATTTTGATGACTGTTCTTCAACTATAATTCTCGATCACAAGAATAAGTGCTCCATCTATTCAATCGAAAAGCAATAGTTACATGCCTATTTTCATCCTGTGACAAATAGATTAATGCTTAGAAAAGAGAAAGGTAGAGAATTCTTGTAAGAGTCCTCTACCTTTCTTTATTTAACCTCGTATAACTAACTATTAAATTGGAAGGTAATAAAGGAAACATTTCAGCATTTCTTTCTATCCAGCCAACCTCTCGAATTTCTCTGTTCAAATTTTCATGTTTACTGACTTGAGGCAGCATGAATCGTTATCGCTTTTTCCAGAAACGGTTGCATTACACCCGGAGCCATTACTTTGGTATTCGGAATCGTGTATTCACCCTCTGGAATCGTTAAGGTCACTTCATCATTTTCAATCTTGACTTTAGCACCGATAATCGCATTGTCCTCCAGCCAATTACTGACATGAAGGCTGAGCACATAACCGTCATCTGGGATTGGTGAGTTGTTTCCCCCCATTTTGACTACTGTGTCATCCACAACGGTAATTTCATAGCCATAAATATTGGTGCGAGTTGTCTCGCCGTATTCAGGTGTATACAGTATGAGCTCTGCTGCTCCACGGAAACGGTTTACGCCATCAAGGGCTTTGGTTGCCACTCGAGGCTCGTCAAGCTTCAGATTAATGGTGTCATTGGCAAGTATCTCATCAAGATTTGCCCGATGTTGGTCTGCAGTTTCTTGGTCATTATTTTGTAAAGCCATCATCATTTTCACAGCTTCCTGCCCAGATTTTCCGTGTATTTCAAGCTTTTTGAGCCAAGCAGATGTTTCGTCTAGAAAATTTTTATTATCCAAGTTCTCCTGTAATAGGGTTGGCGTATCTTCAAACTTCTTGAATTCTTCCAGCAATTGATTCGCTGCATCCCTAGGGTTGTCAGTTTCATATGCCTCCCAGAAATCGTCAATCAACGTTGATAGTATAAGGGCTCCTTTGTTGCCATTCAGATTGGAGGCATAAGAATTTTCGGAAAACAACTTTAAAGTAGATGCTGCATCACCTCCAAACGCCTTGAGGCTGCGTTCCCATGATGCTTCAGGATTGTAATCAGCGGGGTTCCATGTATAATCGGCAACCGTATAGAGTGCAATTTTTGACGCTTCTGCCTGAATCATCGGATTGGCCGTTATTCCCTGTACACCATGTTCGTTTAGATCACGATCACGATTTTCCAGCGGGCCAAGGAACAGCCGGCTTGTCATAAAATCGTTTACCGGATAGTTGTCCCAAAGCAGTAAATCATGATTAAATATGTCTGCTGCTTTCTGCGCCTGTTCTCCGGTAATTTCAGGTGATACGACAGCAGGGCCTGTCCAATCAACAATCACATTCGGATTTACCAGATCTCCGAAATGCTGTTTATAGGCCGTTTCATTAAGCCCAGAATATTCGGTTGGCACTGTAATCAGCCGTTCGGTATCTTCATGTGTTTCAATGAATTCTTCCTGGAAGCGATTCAACAAATATGCCTGAGCTGCAGCAGCCGGACTTTCTTCATCCCCAAATCGTTCCCGGTCTTCTTCACACTGCAGTTCACCTGATATATCATCATAAAAAATCGCATAAGAGCGGACGCCTATGTCGTACATGGATTGCATCTTGTCCATCAACAGCGTAAAATCCTCATTCCCCGAATAGCAAACACTCGATCCTGGAGAAAGCGCAAATACAAACTGCACATGGTTTTGTTTGCTTTTCTGGACAAGTTCCTCTAGTTGATTAAAGCGATCTTCAGGATATGGTTCACGCCACTTGGTGAGGTGGTATGGGTCGTCTTTTGGCGCATAAACATAAGTATTCATCTTGTTTTGACCATAAAATTCAATTTGGCTCAGCCTGTCTTCATGCGACCATGGTTGACCGTAGAATCCTTCAATTGTTCCTCGGAGAGGCATTTCAGGCCAATCGCGAATGCTGACTGACGGTATCCAGCTACGTCCCGGTCGCTCCAGAATGATCTGTTCAAATGTTTTGGCAGCATAAAACGTACCTGCATTATCTTTCCCGGCAAGAACGATTTGCTTTGCACCGTTGTTGCTTGTAGCCAGCACGTATCCTTCTTTCTTCAGTGCCTGGGGTCCATCAACTCCTAATTCGTTTAAAATGCCCGTGATATCAGGATTATCTGAAGGAGTCCCAATCCAAATCGTTACAGGCGTATTTGGTGTTGGTTCACCGGGGGTGCTGCGGATAATACGCTTAACGTCTATATCCTTTAAAGCTTGTTCGACTTCTCTTATTGCTGCTTCATCGGTGTCTTCACCTGCCACCAGACCGACTACCGGCGTAATTGGAAAGCCTTTACCCGTTACCTCCAAGTGTTGAGGTGTCGGTGAAATGGTGATATTATCCTTATTTTGCTTCATTGCGTGGGTTATATCATTGTTTGGCGCTAACATCAGGAGTACCGTACCGAAAAGAACCAACAACAGCTTTTTGCTCATAGATTGTATGCAAATCATAACTATCACCTATCCTTACTAAGATTTATGGGGGTTTTTCTGATTCATCCTTTTTCTTTGCCATTTACCTTCAATTTCTTCTATGGAAATGGAAACTTTGGATTTATATAGAATTAAAGTTTCTATCCCCATCCTATGAATCGTGATATTAAAGGCAAACCGTCGTTTACAAAACCGGACGGTGGTCTGAGAGGTAACTAACCATTAATGGTTAGTCACCTCATCGACTCTATCAAAAGCAGGTTAGAGTAACAGTCATTCCTAAAAAGTCGTTCTCCCTAAGGTTCACCTTCTAATTAGTAAATCTACGACGATAGGTAGGTGATCGGATGCTTCACTGTATACGACTTCTTGTTTGAAATACTTTATTGTTGGTGATGTTAAAATATAATCAATCCTCTTAGTAGATTCTCTTACTGGGAATGTATTCCCATCCTCCACGTTAGCAAAGGTATCATTTAAAACAGCCCGTTCCAGCAAAGTACGAAATTCTTTACTGTCCGGTTCCGCGTTTAAATCACCTACTAATACACTTGGCTCGTTAAATGAGGAGGTAACTTCGGCAATTTCTTCAACTTGGACTATGCGTTCCTCAGTTGTGAGACCAAGGTGGGTATTATAAAAATTAATATGGACACCTTTAATATTAATTTTTGCACGCAGTAATCCACGTTGTTCATTCCCGAAGCTTACTAAGTGAATGTTCTCGGATGCGATAATTGGGTATTTGCTTAGAATTGCGGTTCCATATTGTCGGTTGTTCCCGTATTCTTCTTCAGGCAGCAGATCAAGGTTGGCTCCATATACGTAGTGATAATCCAGGAGACTTGCCAACTTCCTTGCTTGATCTTCAAAATTGCTTCTTTCTCCAAAAAACCTATCAACTTCCTGTATGCCGATAATTTCAGCTCCAGTATTCTCAATTACGTTGCTGATACGCTGTAAATCTAGTTCCTCATCCAGTCCGACTCCATGATGTATGTTATAAGACATCACCTTTACGGGGACAGATTTATCTTTTCCTTTTGCAAAGACGCTACCTGACATCCCCAATATGAAGAGGCTGCTTATTAATACGATGAAAAGTAATTTTTTCCTCATATATCTTCTCCTCCTATCACGTTATCTCTGTGCACCAGGAAACTGCCAAATGCCAGTCGCTCTAATCAAGTCGCGATATATAACAAGTTCTTCATCTTTGGAAACATTGCCGGCCTCTTCATTGCTTTCGAAATCCATGTAAACAATATTTGAAATATCACGGTCTGTTTGTTCGTCACCTTTCTTTTCCATCATCTGATTAACTTCGTTGAAAATGGTGAGCGCTCTCTGCATATGTGTTGCACTTGAAATAATTGTTATGTCCTGGATATCTTCCTCATCAATAATTTCCATTGAAAAGAGTGCATTTTCCACAGTATCCGTTGCTCTGTCTTCCTTAAAAATACGTTCCTCTTCTATGCCGTTTTCCGTAAGCCAGTCGAACATGACATCAGCTTCTGTAATTCCTTTTTTGGGAACGCCTCCGGTAACAATTATTTTTGAATCTGGATATGTTTCAGCTGCATCTTTTGCAACTTTTAATCTCTCTAATAGGGTCTCTTCCATTTCCCCGTCCTCAGATAAAGCATAGCCAAGGACGACAAAAGCATGGTCGGTTTCAGGTAAATCAGTTGGAATTTCTGTTACCAATTCCTCTTTGGTAATTGTTTCTACCAATTCAATTTTCTCCTCATACGCTGCGGCCTTCTGCTCGTCCAGCTCTTTTAATCTATCAAATCCAGCTTGATAATCCTCTTCATTGTCTTCTACTTTTGAATAGATAGTATGCATAAGCTGGGCGTTAAAATGTTTATCATCAAATTTCAGAATTTCTTCGTATGTCTGTAATGCTTCAGGTATTTTCTTCTGTAAAATTTGAGTGGATGCGAGGGAATATTTCAAATCAGTATCATAAGGGTCGATTTCGGATGCAAGTCTGAAAGCTTGCTCCACCACATCGTAATCACCATGCAAAGTAATCCCTTTAAATATCTCTTCTTCGGCTACTTTCAGATCTCCTCCATACCAGTAATAATGCATGGCGATATCGCGAAGTGCCTGAATTCGTTCACTTGTAGGTGAGTTGTTTTTTACTTGGTTGAACAAATCTTCTATATCTTCCGCTTGTGTGACTTCATCAGTGGAATTATTGTTGGAATCACTGGTTTCCTCATCGGCGTTTTCTTCCGTGGTCAGTGTTTCTACAGTTGCATTGGAGTTTGGATCCGTATTATCATCGCAAGCGTATAATCCAACCAGCAAAAAAGTCATTATTACCAATACAATATACTGCAAATTCACTCTCATATTATCTATTACCTCCCGCTAGGTATTGTATTGATTAGAAATTAACTACAGATCCCCTGTCCCCTAAAGCGTTTCTAAAAGTTCGAGTCTGCTTGGCGTTCCTCAATTCATATAATTCGCCACTTCAAGTAAAGTGGGGGGAGCTTTGGGGTAATTCGTGTTCACCTCCTATTTTATGGAATATAATCCAAATTCTTAATTTATTTAATTATATCTCAATTCGGTAAGCTATAGTATTACAATTCTATTAAAGGTATTCAATTGAAAACATAGATTTACTTAATATTTGAATAAGTATAATGTTAGTGAAAGAGAAAATATATTTATATATTAAAATTACATATAATACTACTGATATTCACGAAAATACTAGTACATCAAAAAGAAGGGAGTAGGGAAAAATCTGAATGAAGTTGATTCGGGTTTGCATTATAGAAAATGTTTGGGAATTGCTTTTATGAACATACTTATACGTTCATATGTAATTAGAAGAAAGGAGAATGAATGAATGATAAAACCTTATTTAATGTTTAATCGGGAATGTGAGGAAGCGTTCACCTTGTATCAAAAAGCGTTTGATGGAGAAATTACTATGATTCAAAAATATAGTGAAATGCCAGCAAACCCTGATTTCATAGTGGCTGAAAATGATAAAGACCTAATTTTACATGCAGAGGTAAGGATAACTGAATCTGCTACCATTTTGGGGGCGGATATGAAGCAGGAGTCTTCAGATTCAGGGAGAGTCGCGATCAGTGTCGAATTAGATTCTAAAGAACGTGCGAAAAATGCTTGGAACATGCTTAGTAATGGAGGAAGCATTCATATGGACCTACAACCTACATTCTTTGCAAAACTTCACGGATCATTAAAGGATAAATTCGGAGTTACTTGGATGTTTACCGTTCGTTAAATAGAAAGAGGTACTGCCTTTATACTCTTAGGATAAGTGAAACAAGATCACATAGCACTATAAAATGTAGTCCAGCTTACCATTGTCCCTAAGGGGAATGGTTAATTTCCTCCTAAACAAACGGGGGCGCCAATCCAGGAAGGGCTAACGCTCTTTTAGTCGAATTTATTGTAATAAGTGTGCAAGTTTGTGGAAGAAGGGATGATATATGGATTTGTAGAACTTATTACTTAATCTTTCTTCTGAAAGGAGTGTGTAAATGAGACAAATAATTGCTCTTGGTGGTGGTGGATTTTCAATGGAACCCAATAATCCATTGTTAGATTTGTATATATTAAAACAAGCAAAGAAAGTTAATCCGCAAATTTGCTTTATCCCTACTGCAAGTGGAGATTCTGAAAATTATATATCAAGGTTTTATAACTTTTTTAATCAACAAGATTGTAAACCATCCCATTTATCCTTATTTGAACCTCCAACAAGGGATCTTGAGGGCTTTATTTTAGAAAAGGACATTGTTTACGTTGGTGGAGGAAACACTAAAAATCTTTTAGCTTTGTGGAAAGAATGGGGGTTAGACAGTATTTTAAGAAAAGCGTGGAATCAAGGCGTTATTTTAGCTGGGTTAAGTGCGGGTTCCATTTGTTGGTTTGAAGAAGGAGTTACTGACTCGTATGGAGATGGACTTGAACCAATAAAATGTTTGGGTTTCTTGAAGGGGAGTAATTGTCCGCATTACGATGGAGAAATAGATAGAAGACCTACATATCACAAACTTATCGAATCAAAAGAAATACAAGCAGGGGTCGCGGTTGATGATGGAGTTGCTATTCATTACAAGGAACAAGGAATTAGTAAAATAGTTAGCTCAAGGCCTAACGCTAAGGCGTATAGTGTTTCCTTCGAAACTGAAGTTGTTGAGGCAACACTTCAGACAGAATTTTTAGGTTCTTATTGAACTAAATGAAATGAGTTTATGGGGAAATGAAGACGTAAATCGGTAACTTATGATTAGTTTAATTATTGGAGGGTTCTTAGGTGTACTCATTGTATCTGGAATAAGAATGATAGTGTTAGAGGATTGTACATTCAACTAAAAATCCTACTCCACATTTCATAGAATTGTGGTAAAATATTCCTAAATCTAAAAGCGATGTGGAGAGTATATGTGCTTAAGCATGACAGAGAACTCCGTTAGCTGGGATGGAGGATGTAGGAGCACATGGAACCAAGCCTTGGAGCTGCACATAGGAAATTGTCTGTTTTAGATGGATGATGTGCCGGTTTCTCCCGTTAAAGAGATAGAGTATGACCTGCAATCTATTGTGCAGAAGTACTCGAAAAGGTTTTCGTGGCGACACAAAAACAAATTGAGGTGGCACCACGAACTTCTGAATTCAGGAGTCTCGTCCTCAAGTCTAATGACTTGGGGGTGGGGCTCTTTTTTAATGGCTATCAATATTGAATTTAGGAGTGGAATCCATGTTGAAACTGATGAAGTGGAGAAATCCCTTATTACTTTTATTAGGTATTGGCGTATCCAATTTAGGTGCCTGGATCTATTTGATTGCGCTTAACTTGATTATTTTGGATATGACAGGATCGGCATTAGCGGTATCTGTCCTTTATATCCTTTTACCGATTGCTGCTTTATGCACAAATTTTTGGTCAGGAAGTTTTATTGACAGGTTGAATAAAAGGAACTTAATGATTTTCTTAGACATAATCAGAGCATTGTTCATATTTTTCCTCCCGTTGATTGAATCCCTGATCCTAATTTATGTGTGGGTTTTTATCATCAATATTGCGAGTTCCATTTTTGGTCCTACATCTATGGTATATATGACGAAGCTGATAGATAAGAAAGATAGACAAAGATTTAATGCATTTCGAAATTTCATTAATTCAAGTGGCTTTATTTTGGGGCCTTCCATTGCAGGGGGTTTATTTATCATATATCTGGCAATCCAGCTAAATGCTTTAGCATTATGTATATCAGCGGTGATCATCTTTTTACTTCCCAATTTAGAATTAAAAGGGGAAGTTATTTCTCAAAAAGTTGGCATTGCCGTAATCAAAAATGATTGGAGAGAAATCCTCCGTTTTAGTAAATCAAACACGCATATAACATTGGTTTATGTTCTCTTTAGCGGAGTTACAGTTTGTATGACTGCGTTGGACTCTTTAGAAGCTGCATTTGCAACAAAAGTTCTTTTTTTATCTGAGAGTACCTATGGTTTTCTTGTAAGTGTCGCAGGAATCGGGATTATCTTTGGCTCACTATCAAATGCTTTGCTCGCTAATACGTTGAAAGTGAGAGCGCTTATTGGTTTTGGTGCAATCTTTACACCACTTGGTTATTTGATCTTTGCATTTTCGCAGGGTTTTATTACGGCATCCATAGGATTTTTTATATTAACGTTCGCCTTGTCATACGCAAATACGGGGTTCTTAACATTTTATCAAAACAACGTACATGCCGAAATTATGGGGAGATTCTCTAGTTTTTTTGGGGTGTTAGAGGCATTATTAATTATCCTATTCACAGGAATAGTTGGAGTTTTTTCTGAGTTATACGGTATTCGGTTTGTGTATATTATAGGCTCATTTGCATTCTTGGTATTAGGATTCATTGTGAATTGGGTTATATGGGATAAGTCGAAAAAAGCCTATTATTATTGAGGATACTTTCTTTCAATGGTTAATAGATAGAGCAAAAACTGGCTGGTTAAATCTAATAGATTATCCAGCCAGTTCTATAATAAAAATCTTCACACCAGCTCAGCGATTTTTTTATTATGGTTAAATAGATTAAAGATATCAAGATTATTTTCTAAAAAATAAAAAGTGGAAAAAGTGCAACGATTGTAAGATGGATTTCGAATATAGGTATGAATGAAGTAGAAAGGAGCTGAAAGGTGTTAACCGATAAGCGTTTAATTCGTTACATATTAAAAAAAGGTTCGGATCAAGCTGCGGATGAATTGATACGACGTTATTACGACGACCTGTACTTTTATCTTTATCGTCAAGTAGGTAACGGAAATGACGCTCTTGATTTAACACAGGACGTTTTTATCGCTGCTTTAAAAGGATTGAGTTCATATGATGATCGCAAATCATCCTTTAGAACATGGCTCTTCCGTATTGGAACCTATAAAGTCATTGATGCACGACGCAAGGTGAAGATGACTTGGTCAGAATTGAAAGATGAAGGGTGGATTGAAGAAAAGGATTTTAATGAAAGTTTGTATCAGAAGGAACTATTAGGGGCGATTAATCAATATGTTGCAAGCTTTCGTCCGGAGATTCAGGAAGTCTTCCGATTAAGAGTCTATGGGGAATTATCATTTCCAGAGATTGCTTCATTACTTGCTCAAAAGGAAGAGCGAATCAAAGCCCAATACTATCGGCTGATTAAAAAAATTAGAGAGGAGTTTCCTGAACATGAATAGTGAGAAAAACAATATCCCATTCACGCAGGATGAAAAAGAAAAAAGCATTGCTTTTATCTTAAAAGAAGTCAATCTTCGTCCAGTAACGTTTAGCCAGTTTCTTCGTTCTTATTTTCAAGAAGTTGGTTTCCGCTATCTATTTTGGGGAATGGGAGATATTTTATTTATCGTTGGCCTTTTATTGGTAGGAGTCGGGATACTATATTTTCCCGATCTACATCACTTACTTGAGAATGACCTTGATGATATTTATTTTACTATATTTATGGCGTCACCTCTTTGTTATGCACTCTTGTATTTTCTTGGAATGTGGAAAGAAAGACTGTTAGGAACCTTCGAATTAAAAATGACACTACGAGTTTCTTTGAAGGAACTACTCATTTTACGTATGTTGGCGTTTAGTGGGATTTCTTTAATTGTGTCTGTCGGGAGTAATCTACTGATTTGGCAATTGCTTGGTCAAGAACTTTCGTTGATGAGATTGTTCAGTCTGTCGTTTTCTTCCTTGTTCTTATTTGCGAATATTCAACTCCTTTTAGAATACAAAATACCGATGCGTTGCAGTCATTGGGTGACTCCAATGATATGGGGTGTTGTGGGAGTTCTCTTTGTTTGGAAACAAGACTGGATTGCTCAGCTTCTGATGTATCTGCCAATTTCAATTGTCACAGTGCTTACTTTTGTATTAGTAGTTTTATATTTCTATTTATTGCGTCACAACTACTTTATGAAAAAGGAAGGAACGATTACCTATGTTAGTGCTTAATCAGGTGAGTAAGAAGTTTAATTCCAATCTAATTTTGAAGGATATTTCGTTGACTTTTGAAAATGGTGTTTATGGGTTATTGTCTCCAAATGGTGCAGGAAAAACGACACTATTAAAAATGATTACAACTCTTCTATTCCCAACTTCCGGTGAAATCTTATGGAATGGACAAGCGATTACAGAACTTGGAGCGGACTATCGGGGAAAAATAGGATACTTGCCACAAGAATTTGGTTATTACGGCAATTATACTCCTACAAGATTTTTATTATATATTGCAGCATTACAGAAAATGAATAAGCAAGAAGCAAAAGAAAAGATTGATGAGCTACTAGAACTTGTTGCACTTTCCGATGTGAAAAACAAGAAAATGAAACGTTTTTCAGGAGGGATGATCCAACGGGTAGGAATTGCTCAAGCGATGTTAAATAACCCGAAGTTACTCATTTTAGATGAGCCGACAGCAGGCTTAGACCCAAAAGAACGTGTTCGTTTTCGTAATTTAATCCATCGTCTTGCTCAAGACAGGATTGTCATTTTGTCTACACATATCGTTTCGGATGTGGAGACGATTGCCAAACAAATCATTATGATTAAGAATCATCGTTTGTACTGTTGTGATACACCTTCGCAAATTACTCGATCGGTACAAGGGAAAATTTTTGAAGTTCCTGCTACTTATCAATTAACGGGGGAGCAATTGCTATTAAGTGAGACAGAAAGCGATGAAGGTCATTTACTGAGAATAGCCAGTCCATTCACCCCAAAGGAAGGACTGGAAGTACGCCCAAGTTTGGAAGATGCATTTCTGTACATTTATCGAGATGGGGTGGCTGAGGATGTTGCGAATTATCCCCTTTGAAATTCGTAAACTAGTTGAACAGCCTATGATTCTTTTGTTTTTTATTGCTTGTTTATCGTTAAATACAATCTATATTTTAACAGCGGGACTCGACCAATCCTATTTAAATTATGTTCAGGAAACAGAATTGAAAACAGGAAATTTAGTTACATCTGATTTCCGTGAAAAACTTTCCAATCAGTCTACGAGTAGAAAACAACAGCGGTTACTGACAGAAACAGCTGAACTAGAAAATATTTTTCAAGATTACTCAACAGAAGCAATGGGACAACAGATCATCGGTTTTTATAAAATTCAAGGTGCAGTTGCTGAAAGGATGAAGACAAAATACGAGAAATTAACCCCCGTTGCAAGTGAATTAGGCGAAGAGCAAGCTGCCTTGGAAGTGGGAGCAGCAGGAGAAACAATGAGCTTTTTCACCTTTATAAGAAATCGATTATTTCGTGCGATTTTAGGAGAGAGTCTAATCTTTGCTATATTACTAGGGTTGTATGGCAGTACTTCAGAGCGTTTCACGAAAACAGATATGTTAGTGATGACCTCAAAAACAGGGCGAAAAACACAAATAAGTAAATACATAGCGAGCCTTATCATCACAAGTCTTTTTTACATAATGATGGTCATATTGACGTTTGGTATTTTTAATCATCTACACCCTATTGGATCATTATGGCAAACGAGTATGTCGACACTATTTCATATAAATGTTTATATTCCTTATTTGCTGGAAGTCCCCTTTATAACTTGGCAACCAATGACATTGGTAAACTATACAATATTGTCTATTTTATTAGGAGGTTTATTGGTCATTCTCTGTCATGGGTTTAATTTTCTTGTAGGCATCTGGACAAATCATCTATTTCGCGGATTTATTGTATTCGTTGTCATTTATGTTGTCTTTCTGGGATTGGAACAATTCATTTATCAATTCGGTTGGTGGAATATGCATTCACTATTGATGTGGCATCCAATTTCCTTATGGAGAGTACAAGGCTACTGGTTTACAGAAATGGGGCCTTACTCAATCATTCCTTGGCAAGAATCGATTGCGACGATCATTAACCTATTTCTCTTAATATTAGGCGGTCTTTTAACAAGTAAGTTCTATGCCACAAAGGAGGTAAAATAGCGTTTTCTGTTGAGTTTAAAAAGTTATTTCAACCGATGTTATTTCTTGTAGCACTCTTGATAACGATTGTGTCTTACAATATAGATCTGAGTTTCATCCATACGTATTGGCCGAATGGTGATGCGATTCCTATTTATAATCACGCTTCCGATTGGCAAAATCGTTTTGGGCAAACGCTTGAGGAGGAGGAAATAGCAGAAATAGAAACGGAGTATAGTACCCTTATCAAAAAAGCAGACAAGATTGTCTCGGAGAACCCTATTGCCAAACAACTTCAACTTGGTAAATATGCGGAGTTTGAGTCATGGTATCAAGAAAATGCTTCCGGTGGGGCCATCAACGAAATGAATGAAGAAGAGTTAGAAATTGTTAAACAAAAAGATGCAATTCTGAAAGATCTATTAGAGGATACAGGTGATTCAATGGTGAGTCAAATCTTCGTCTTACAAGGCTTACTTCACTCTATGGAGCAATTTGATGCATCGGACATATTCCTCAGCAATGAATACTATACAGAAAATGAAAAAGAAAGACTTTCGGAAACATTATTTACCGAGGAAGGTTGGCGCAACATATTGCCTACTGAATTATCGCGTACCTTTGCTGGTTATTTCGAAGATATTCTTAAACTTTTTATTTTTCTATCGTCTTTATTGATTCCTGCTGTTTTTGTTAGAGATCGCTTGTTAAGAGTACAAACAATTCAATGGAGCAGTCGTCATGGACGAAAAATACTTTGGACACAGTTTGCTAGTGGCATAATTGCTAGTTTCCTATTGATTACTTGTATCGTAGGATTTTTTGGAAGTTTGCTGTATTTTACTGATTTCACACAATACTTCTCAAATGGATTGAACTCATTCTTTATCGGTAATGAAGATCCTCTATTACTATCTTTTTATCAATGGACATTTGCACAATGGATGGTGAACGTTGTCTTGTTGGTTTATTTGATTGGGATGGCTTTTAGCGGAGTTCTCTTATTCCTCTCTCAAACGAGTCAACATTATTTATCATTACTAATGAAAATCATTCCGGTGGGGTTTGTATTTATTTACATTGCTAACCTAGTGCTTAAAGATGCATTTTATCTCAAAAATGAATTGTATCAATGGACAAAAATACCGATGATTGAAATATATACAGGAATTCTTCTGCTGGTTATTTGTATCAGTTTACCGATTATTCATTGTGTTCGACAGCAAGATAAGGATTTGTTGAATTGATTGATCGTCAGGGATGTTTTTCTGTCCCTAATATTTTCTCCTCTCGAATAGGAAAGTAGCATCGGTCTCTCCCTTTAGATTTTTATCTAAGGGGAGTTTTTGTGAGATGGGCTCCATAAATCATACAGGTTTTTAAGCAAAGTGTAGATGTTATCCTAAAGATGTTTGTTGAAATTCGCATCTAATTTATATAGTGTTTGTGAAATATTGTTCTTTAGCAAAAAGGGGCAGTATAGTGAAAGAGGAAAGGATAGATTATGTTTTTTAATTAGTAAATAATATACTTATAGATTATTAGATAGCCGTCTGGTAAATTAGAAGTGTGGAAAAAAACGGAAAAAATGTAAACTCTAAAATCGTATGTAAAAAACCTTAGAGTACTCATTATTGGGATGCTAGGGGAATTGTGGGGATAAAGTTTTTAAAGACAAACTTAGGGGTGTTACAAATGAAAAAGATACTTATCTGGTTTTTAGGTGCTTTAGTAGTCCTATCCAGTTGCGCACAAATTGGGGAAGAACCAAAAGATGATAATGAGAAGGAAAATCTGCCTGTTTTAGGAAGCCAATCCTCAGAAGAAACGTACCGGATGATTACTCCCTATAAAACAGGGGCTGCAAGGGGGAGAATTACAACGCAGATATCCAATCGCGTAGATATAGATGAATTGGAAGTGGGACTAAGGCGTCATTCTATGGATGTATTCGACCCGAGTGAATTCTATTTCCAAGAGGGGCAGTATTTATCGGACGACACGATTATAAATTGGATTGCCGAACTTAATCCGGCAAGAAAGGATAATTGGAGTGAAAAAAAACATAGGGAAAATCCACGGGTTTTCTCACATGTTCTAGAACAAAATTACTTAAAAAGAGTTGGTGAAAAAGAGGTTGAGTTGGCAGGAATCTCCATCGGGATTGCGTTAAAGTCCGTATATAGCTTCCAAGCACCACTACATGGTGAATCTTTTACCGAAGAGATTGATATGAATCGTATGATGAGGAAGGGATATGAGGTAGCACAAAGAGTAGTGGATGATATAAGAGAATTGGAAGGACTTTCTGACATCCCTATTATGATCGCTTTATATCGCGAGTCCGAGCCGTCTTCGCCTATACCTGGAAATTATGTAGCAAGAACAATCGTTACAGATAAAAATACAATTACGAACTGGGAAACCATTGATGAGGAATATATTCTCTTTCCTTCCGAGGAAAGCGAACATAAACATTTGGAAGAACATGAGAACGTAAAGCGCTTTGGCGATAAAATTGCACAATATTTTCCAAATTATACTGGATTGACTGGGAGCGGATTTTCTACTAATAAACAACTCCAGACTCTATCAATAGAAATTCCAATTGAGCTCTTTGGTAATTCCGAGCTTACAGGGTTTATGCAGCACGTATCCGACCTAGTATACGATATATTTGATAATTATTACGACATAGAAATAAAAGTAACCTCTAGCAATGAAACCATAGGCCATATATACCGGAAAGCCGGTGATGAATCTCTTCAAGTATATATCTATCATTAGGCAGGAATATGTTCAATCTTATAAGCATATTTATTTCGGTAGAGAGAAGTATTGAAATAACCGGAAATAATGGACAGACAGTAAATAAAAATCGTAAAGGCGCTTTAAAAAATTAAACTACTGAACTAGTGGGTGCGTTAATCTGAGATGAACTGCCCCCTGTCAAGTAGACAGTGGAAATAATAAAATTTAGTCTAAGCGGCTTTAGTTCTGTATTCAACAGGGCTAAGGCCGTTTAGTTTTTCTTGATATCTTTCATGATTATAAAAGTAAATGTATTCATCAATTGCTTTTGTGAGGTTTTCAAATGACTCATACTTATGTAAATAATATTTTTCACACTTAAGAGTTCCCCAGAAAGACTCCATTGGTCCATTATCAATACATTTTCCTACACGAGACATACTCTGTGTCATTCCAGCTTGATTCAATCTTCGTTTAAACCCGTGAGAAGTGTACTGGAATCCACGATCGCTATGAATGAGTGGATGTTCACCATCTAGTTGGCCAATTGCTTCATCAAGTGTTTGAAATACAAGTTTGTTATTATTGGAATGTCCTAAAACATAGCTAATAATTGAACCATCATGTAAATCCAAAATGGCATTTAAATAAGCCTTTCTTGAGCCATATTTGAACTCGGTAACGTCCGTTACCCATTTTTCATTCGGCTTTTCAGAAGTAAACTCACGATTCAATACATTCTCTGCAATGTGTTGAGGAATAGAGCGCTGATATTGTGGTTTCTTTCTCCGTATCACGGATTGAATCCCTGCAATATTCATTAGTCTAAAAATACGTTTATGATTATATTGATGATTAAACATTCTATTGATATTTAAGGTCATTCGACGATAGCCATAGATGCCCTCTACTTTTTTATGGAGGGTCTTCATTTCTTTTAAGATTTCTTCGTTCTCAAGCTCTCTCGTAGAAGGTTTACGTTTTAACCATTTATAATAAGCAGCACGTGAAATATCTGCGATATCGCATAGTAAAACAATACTTAGATTCTCGTTCTCATACAGTTCTTTAATTGCGACATACCTATCTTCATATCTTACTTGGTTTATTTTCGCCTCCTTTCGATCTCGTCTAACTTTTTTAGAAAAGCATTTTCTGCACGTAAACGCTCATTCTCTTTTTCGATTCGAAGAATCTCTAACTTCATTTTCTCTTCAGATGTTAATTCTTCTTTACTTTTAGAACGTCCTCGTCCATCTTTTAACGCATCCCATCCGCCAGCTTCATATTTACGTACCCATTGGTATACTTGTTGATAGGATACTTGGTGCTTTCCGGCTGTTTCTTGATAATTCTTTCCGTTAGTTAAAGCATCTTGTACAATTTCAATTCTTTCTTCCCAAGTTGTTTTTCTCCCTTTAGTCATAGTGCTCGATCTCCCTTTTCCCGTGTCTTTTAATTCACTATGACTATTATACTTTTTAATCCATCTTCCGAGTACCCCCATACTAGCTATCTCATACTTTCGTAGAACTTCATTTTGAGAATATTCCCCTGATAAGTAATCTCTTACTGCAGCTTCTTTTAATTCTTTTGAATACTGTTTCCGGATTTTTGTATCAGCTAATCCCTCCATCCCAAATAATTCAAATTTCTCATTCCACCTATACACGGTATTCTTCTGAATTTGATACTTTGAACAGATTTTTGAAAGTGAATATCCTCCACCTTTATAAGCCATGACTACTTCATATTTAAAATCAATTGAATAGTAAATATTAGACATAAAAAAACTCCCCCAATAGTAAACAGATATTTATTTTTTAATCTGTCTACTTTAAGGGGAGCATATCAAGAAGGATTATCGCTCTTTTTGTTGAAGTTAATGGTAAAATATTTTTATGAATAAACATCTGGGGGAAATCAAATGAGGACAATCTTAGAATTAATTCGGGTAATATTACTATTGAGTTTATTGGGTGCATTAGGCTGGTTCATTGTAGGCAATATTTATAGAATTAATGAAGTTACAGAGGTTTATTCTTGGTTTGGTGCAATTGCCATTTTAATACTTCTATTTGTTTTGTATCGAAATAAGCTGCAATTCTCCGGGTGGTATAAAGGAGAAGGTAGGATGAAGCTTTCAAAAATTGTCACTAGGACACTGGTGTTAAGTTCTATCTTGTTGTTTGCCATGCCATTTCTATTGGGGTTTTTCATGAGCTAACGGTATCGAGCTTTTAAAAAGAATGAAAAGCGCATGGAATCAAGGTGTGATTCCATGCGTCGTATAGAATTACTGAGCCGCGATCCAAACTTAACTTCTCACTCCTCCAAAAGCTCCGCGATACTTCGCTGCAGGATGACGCTCGCTCAGACGATCCTGGCCGAACAATCTTCCGCGTAGTGTTTCTGGTTTTGCTTCCCTCTCTTTCAGCAACCCGCGCTCTTCTAATACTGGTACGACTTTTTCGATGAATTCCGTATAAGAACTTGGGATAAAGGCGTTTATTACATTAATACCCGATACCCCGGCATCCAGCCACTCTTCCAGCCGGTCGGCAATTTGTTCTGGAGTACCGACAATTCTTGTTGATTTGCCGTGGTGGTCGGCTACATCACGTAAGGTTGGTTTTCGTCCTTCGACCGATTGTTTTATCCAGTTGAAGATGCCGCGCACACCCTCAGTTTCAATATCCTCAATCGGTGTATCCAAATCCCATTTGCCGAAGTCGATTCCCATGCCTCCGCCGATGTGGGCAATCATCATCTTGTGATCGGTAATCTCATCCAGCTCCTTTGCCTTTTTCTGCGCTTCTTCTTCGGTCTCACCAATCACAAAAGATTGTCCCTGGAAAAATTGAATATCTTCACCATTTCTTCCGTTTTCCACCGCTATTTCTCTTACTTCAGCGATAAGGCTTTTCGCAACTTTCGGACTCGGTGTGTTAATGAAAATCGCTTCCGCATGTTTTGCCGCAAATGCTTTTCCTCTTGTTGAAGCACCCGCCTGGAATAGGAGCGGTGTCCGTTGTGGGGAAGGGGAAACAAGGTGCGGACCTTCGACTTTGTAATGCTTGCTTTCATGATGAATTTTATGAACATGCGCCGGATCTGCGTAAATCCCAGTTTTCCGATCTTTTTTCAACGCCTCATCATCCCAGGAGCCTTCCCATAATTTGTACAATACATCGAGATATTCTTCCGCCGTATCATATCGTTCGTCATGTGGAAGCATCCCTTCGTAGCCGTAATTTCTAAAGCCGTTCTCCAAATACCCGGTCACAATATTCCAAGCGACACGGCCGCGGGAAAGATGGTCGAGCGTTGATATTTGTCTGGCAAAATTGTAGGGAGGTTGCTGAAAAACACCAGCTGTCACTGCTACTCCAAGCCGTTCTGTCGTTGCTGCAATGGCTGATGCCAGCGTAAACGGATCATTGCTCGGAACCTGCAGGCCATTTCGAACGTGAGCTTCCCAGCCGCCTTCATAATCACCGTACAGACCAACGACATCCGCCAGAAAAATCGTGTCAAATCCGCCGTCTTCCAATTCTTTCGCAAGTGAGGTCCAGAGGCTTAAATCATTGAAATCCCGCTGTTTTCCTCTTGGATCGCGCCACGTACCATGGACAATATGTGAAGCTGTATTCATGACAAATGCAGTAAGTGATAATGTTTTACTCATGTTATTTCTCTCCTTTTTCTTTTAAAAGTAAGCCGTTGTCGGCAATGATTCTCCGTTGATATGATAGTTTCCAATCAGCCTTGATTTGTACAGTGTCGGATTATGGGAAGCAAGGGTACGAATGTTGCGCCAATGTCTATCCAGGTTGGCAGATTGTTTTGTTGCCGATGCGCTGCCGACTTCAAAGAGTAATGATGCTGCCTCGAGCGCAAGTTTTTCTATGGCAACCTTTACTTGCGACCCGTTCAGTGCGGCCGTATGATCTGCTTCAGCATTGTTGTAGTCCGCACGAGAAGTATCGATGCTTCTTGCAGCGGTGAGCACGATGGATTCTGCTGCAAAAGCATAGCTCGATAATTCCCCGACAACCTGCTGCAACTGCGGATCTTGTTTTAAGTCTGTCGTGTTTCCGTGTGAAAAGGACCGCTTCCGCTTGCCAATCAGCTCGACCGCATCCGTAACAATCCGATTCAAAATCCCGGCAATGATCCCTTGAAGATATAAATGTGGAATCGGGGCATAGGTATTATTTTTGTCATTCGAATCAAATATTTCCTCTGCCGAAACACGCACACGATCAAAGCTTGTCGTCCCGCTGCCCGTCATTTTTTGGCCGAATCCATCCCAGTCATCGCGCACCGTCACTCCGTCTCGTTTAACCGGGACAATCACATTCACAGGGGCATCACCAAGCATCGCAGTAACTTCTGTGAAATCCGCATAATATGTTCCGGTCGTAAACGCTTTTTCCCCTTGTAAAATATATCCGTCTCCCTCTTTCACCAAATGGGTGTCGTATTTCCCGCCGCCAGCTTGGTGTTTCGAATTCTCGGTATATGCATTGCCGATGATCGCTCCTTGGCGAATTTCCTTTAAGAAATGCTCTCGATGAGGAGTTTTATTTCTCAATAGAAATTCCACGGTCATGAAATGTGCCCGGAAAATATGTGCAAGCTCCGGATCTGCCTCCGCAACCCGAATGACTGCCGTAAATAGTTCTTCGATAGAAGCTCCGGCACCACCCAACTCCTTCGGCAGTGTAATGGCGCCGAACCGGAAATCTTTTAGTATCTGCACCCCTGTCCATGGATGTTGCCTGCCACCTTTCTTATTTCTCCAATCATAATCCGCCCGAATCGCCTCAATGACCTCATCAAAAGCTTCCGAATAAATATCCAATTGCCCGGTTTTCGTTGTTAATGTTGTACTCAATCTAATCCTCTCCTCGTCATTACTGTAATTTTGAAACGCCCCATTCCGTAACTTCAGCCATATAAAAAAGGCACATTGCAATTAGGATAGAAATGTATCCTCATCACAAGTACCTTTCGTTGTCGAATCGGCAATGAAGTTGTATGGAAAGTCGATCATACTGGGAAACGCTATTGTCTATCATGGTTGATGCAATCGCCTTATTTACGGATTGCTTTTTCCTGCAATGGAAACCGTTTTTTCTCTGTCGTGTCAATTTGAGTAATTTTCCCATCATGTACGGTGATCGTTAAACTTCCGTATTCGAGCTCTTCCAACTTCGCTAAAATATGTTCAATTTTGGTGCGGTCATATTTATTCAAGCCCCAACCTCCCCATCGAAATATGATTTATAAAAAAAATTAACCCTCCAATCCTGATTGTTTTCAATAAAATAAAAACCCTCTTCTCGATATAAGAAGAGGGTGAATTCAACAAAAATAGTCGAACGGCTCTTCTTATCTTTCAGGCACACGCCTGCTGGAATTAGCACAGTTCTTGCATGAAGCAAGTCTGTTGCCGAGGCTTCAAAGGGCCAGTCCCTCCACCTCTCTGGATAAGAAAATCAAACTAATTTAATTTTTAAAATTTATAGGTAAAGAATAATCTAGTTTTTCCCTTCTGTCAAGAGGAAGATGGAAATTATTTCTAAAACGGACTTTTTCTAAAAGGGGAATCGGCATGTTTGTCGAATTATTTATTTAGGGCATTCAGGAGAAGGAGAGAAAAAGATTGCAATTATATACATTTCGATCAGAAGCAGGAAATAAAATTAGTAAGTATCATTCGATATTAGCTAGTTATTCAAAGGTGTTACGGACGGAAGAACCGACCAATATAGGATTTATACATATCGAAAAAGGTGGTGTCGTTGGGTATCACCAAGCACCCGTCCCGCAGTTATTCATCGTAGTAAATGGCGAAGGATGGGTGGAAGGGGAAGATGAACAAAGAGTATATCTAAAAAGTGGAGACGGTGTATTTTGGAACAAAGGTGAAGGTCATAGAAGCGGGAGTGAGAAGGGCTTAACAGCTTTGGTACTGCAGTCAGAAGAATTACAGGCACCTTCTTAATGGTTGCGTCCCTTGTAAGAAGAGAAAACAAGCCAGTATTTTAGGAGGAGAATATGAAAAAAGCATTACTGATTATCGATGTTCAGAATGGAATGTTTCTAGAAGGTGATGTTGTCTACAAAGGGGAAAGTTTACTGCAACATGTTAAGTATTTGATTAAGCAAGCACGTTCTACGGATGCACCAATTTTTTATATCCAGCATAATGAACCAAATGGTGAATTACAACATGGCACGAAGGCTTGGGAGATTCATTCTGATATCATGCCAGAAAATCAGGATATCATCATCCAAAAACATAATCCTGATTCTTTTCTGGACACCTCATTAGATCAAGAACTTAAAAAACGGGGGATTGAACATCTAGTAATCTCGGGAATTCAAACAGAAGTGTGCATTGATACGACTTGTAGAAGAGCATTCAGTTTGGGATATAAGGTCACGCTAGCTTCTGATACGCACAGTACATGGGATTCTGAAGACATTACTGCCCAGCAAATTATTGATCATCATAACGGTGTGCTGCGGTGGTTTGCTGATGTTCTTCCGAGTAAAGAGATTACTTTTGATAGTCTGTAAGAGTTAAAGAATACGGTTAGAAGTGATATTATTGTAAAAGACAAAAGAAAGAACAAAGGGTGGGTAAATTGAGCAATTTAGATGTTTCATATGATAGTGAGATCAAGAATAATAAAAAATGTATGGCAGCACTGATTCTAGGTATTTTTTCTATGATTACTTCTCTTTTTGGATTGGGAGTAATAGTTGGTATTATTGGATTGATTTTTGGATTATTAGGGTTAAAAGATGTTAACCAATCCAATCAAATTGGAAAAGGAAAAGCTATTGCAGGTATTATTTGTAGTTTGATTGGTATATTATTGACCGTCATGTTCTCCATTATGGTCGGCAATGCTCTTGTTAATTAAATCCGCTGAATAGATGGGTAGCATTTCAAGGAAGGAAATGCGCCCTTTTTTGTTGAAATTAGAAGCAGTTGTATAGTCATCATAAATGGAAGAAATGTATAGAGGTTGACAATATACCCGCGGGGGTATATTATAAATCTTGTAATAGATTTCCCGCGGAGAAATCAAGGAAACTTAAAACGTCGTTACGAACGACTATATTTTTTTATTAACTCACATACCCTGCGGGGTATGTGGAGATGCTTTATCAAAATAATACCTTGGGGGGTAAACGAATGATTCAAGCTAATCAATATCTTGATGCGAAAGGACTTGCCTGTCCCATGCCGATTGTGAAAACAAAAAAAGCAATGAACGATCTGGAAGAAGGACACGTATTGGAAGTTCAGGCCACTGACAAAGGGTCGATAGCAGATTTAGCTGCTTGGTCAAGTTCAGTAGGACATCAGTATTTAGGAACAGTGGAAGAAGCTGATGTTCTTTATCATTATATCCGCAAAGGTACGAATGAACCGGAAGTGGAAAAAACATTTGAACATACGATTCCACTAGATGAAATACAATCTCAGGAAGGGTTAATCTTAGATGTTCGTGAGGCAGCGGAATATTCCTTTGGTCATATCGAAGGTGCCATATCCATTCCACTCGGAGAATTAGATTCTCGTATGACGGAATTAGATAAAGAAAAAGAAGTATATGTGATTTGCCGGACAGGGAAACGCTCTGATTTGGCTGCACAACTTTTAGCGAAGAATGGCTTCAAAAAAGTATATAACGTTCTGCCAGGTATGACGGAGTGGGACGGAAAAATAGAAAAGGAAATATAGGAGGAATACAATATGTCTAATAAAGTAGCTATTATCGCAGCAAACGGTGGACTGTTTGATGCATACAAAGTATTTAATATTGCAACAGCCGCAGCGGCTTCGGATAAAGAGGTGCAGATTTTCTTCACGTTTGAAGGTTTGAATTTGATCCACAAACAAGCGATGCATAACTTGGAAATGCCGGAAGGAAAAGAACATTTTGCGGAAGGATTTGAAAAAGCCAACATCCCTTCCATCCCAGAATTAGTGGAAATGGCGCAAGAACTGGGTGTAACATTCATCGCTTGTCAAATGACGATGGATGTCATGGGACTTACGAAAGAAGATTTCGTGGATGGCATTGAAGTTGGTGGAGCGGTCACTTTCTTGGAGTTTTCGAAAGATGCAGCACCGACACTGACGTTCTAATGGATTACCGAAAAAACTCATGCAGTAGAGCAATGATCTACTGTAAATATTTTGGTGGAAAATATACCTAGGGGGGTAAAGGGAAGTATGACAGTAAACAAATGGACAGCAGCAAAAGTTGCTCGAAAGGTAATTGACCAGGAAGAACTTTTTATCTTAGATGTGCGTAACACCGATGCATTTGAAGATTGGAAAATAGAAGGACAAAACTTTGAGTATGTAAACATTCCTTATTTTGAATTGCTGGATGGCGTCGATGAGGTTCTCACGAAAATTCCAGCAGACAAAGAAGTGTTGGTCGTATGTGCCAAAGAAGGATCTTCCATTATGGTGGCAGAAATGCTGTCGGAAGCTGGGCGTGAAGTAGGCTATCTGGAAGGTGGAATGCGAGCTTGGAGCAGCTATTTGGAACCTATTAAAGTTGCGGATTTAAAAAATGGCGGAGAACTTTATCAATTTGTTCGCCTTGGGAAAGGCTGTTTATCCTACATGATTATTTCTGATGGAGAGGCTGCCATTATAGATGCGGTGCGTTTCACCGATGTATTCCTAGATTTTGCAAAAGAAAAAGGTGTGGATATTAAGCATGTGTTTGACACCCACCTGCATGCCGATCATATTTCAGGAGGGCGTCATATTGCCGCTGAAACAGGTGCAACGTATTATTTGCCGCCTAAGGATGCGACAGAAGTAGTATTTCCGTACACACCCTTAACAGAGCGTTTAAACGTGAAGGTAGGGGCTTCACAAATCAATGTAGAAGCCTTGTATTCACCGGGGCATACTATCGGTTCCACATCATTTGTCATTGATAATCGATTTTTACTGACAGGTGACATTTTATTTATGGACTCCATCGGTCGGCCAGATTTAGCTGGTAAGGCAGAAGATTGGGTCGGCGATCTGCGTGAAACCTTGTATAAGCGTTACCGTGAGTTGGCGGAAGACCTGGTCGTATTACCTGCACACTTTATGATCATCGATGAGTTGAATGAAGATGGTACCGTAGCGAGAAGATTAGGCGATTTATTTAAAGAGAATCATGGTTTAAATATCGAAGACGAAGCCGAATTCCGCCGTACTGTGACAGATAACCTGCCACCACAACCAAATGCACATGAACAGATTCGTCAAATAAACATGGGTAAAATCGCTCCTGATGAAGACGAACAAACCGAAATGGAAATCGGACCGAATCGTTGTGCGGTTCGCTAGAAAGTCATAATCGTTTGGTGTAAAAGACCAATTTGGTTTTTTACACCAAACATTTTAAATGATAAAGGAGCAATGCGATATGAACATTACGAAAACATTGGATGCTAAAGGCTTGGCATGTCCGATGCCGATCGTGAAAACGAAAAAGGCGATGGATAGCATTTCTTCTGGGGAAGTGCTTGAAGTACTTGTAACAGATAAAGGTGCAATAAACGATATCCCTGCATGGGCAACAGCAGGTGGTCATACCATCATCCAGCAAAAAACAGAAGCCGATGTTCTTTACTTTTATATACAGAAAGCAACGTAAAAACCAGATAGAGAGCAGCAGTTCCTACTCGCTTTTCTATAGTAGAAAGAAGGACTGTTAATGGAGATAACTTTTATTATTGTCGTATTTGCAATTGGATTTATTGGCTCATTTATATCAGGGATGCTCGGTGTCGGCGGCTCGATTATTAAATATCCGATGCTGTTGTATATACCGCCGTTGTTCGGTCTCGCGGCATTCACAGCCCATGAAGTTTCTGGAATCAGTGCCGTACAAGTGTTGTTCGCTTCGATTGCAGGAGTGTGGGCATACAGAAAAGGCGGTTACTTGAATAAACAACTCATCCTTTATATGGGTGGAGCCATCCTGATAGGTAGTTTGATTGGTAGTTTTGGATCCAGCTACTTGACTGAACAGGCAGTGAATATCGTGTATGGTATCCTTGCTGTTATTGCCGCGGTGATGATGTTTATACCGAAGAAACAAGTGGATGATGTACCACTAGATGAAGTGACTTTTAATAAACCACTTGCAGCAGTCTTAGCTTTCGTGGTAGGAATCGCCTCTGGAGTAGTAGGGGCAGCAGGAGGTTTTCTGCTTGTACCTATCATGTTGACTGTCCTCCGCATTCCAACACGGATGACTATTGCGACGAGTCTGGCTGTGACGTTGATATCCTCGATTGGGGGAAGCGCTGGTAAACTAGTTACCGGACAAGTGGACTATTGGCCAGCTCTCATTATGATCATCGCAAGCATACTAGCAGCGCCACTGGGGGCAAAGGTTGGTAAACGGATGAAAACAGGTATATTACAAGTCATTTTAGCAATGATGATAGCAGGTACAGCTGTCAAGATCTGGCTTGATATCTTGATGTAGTTGGCTTGACGATATACCTTGTGGGGTATAAAATGAATCTTGATAGGCTTAGTGGGAGTTATTCTGGGTATCTCCCTGTAGAGAAAATAACTCTATGTAAAGTTCTACAACTGAATTCCTCTAGGCCAGAGCTTAACTTATATATAAGCAAAGGATATCAGATAGATCATGATCTTCGTTGCCATGTGAAGGAGTGACATAAATGGAGTACGATAAATCAATTGTAAATCGATTAAAACGGATTGAAGGACAAATTAAAGGTGTTTTAGCGATGATTGAGAAAAATGAAGATTGTCGTGATGTCGTTACACAGCTGTCTGCTTCAAGAAGTGCGATTGACCGCACCATTGGAGTGATTGTCAGTACGAACCTGGAGCAATGTGTCCGGGAAAATATAGAAAAAGGCGAAAATACATCAGAGGTAGTGAAGGAAGCTATCAATCTGTTGGTCAAAAGTAGATAAGTTCACCATTCATGGGACAGAAAGAAGAGTTGGTGAACTTTTCTTTTTAAATGAAATAATACCCATGAGGGTATGGTGAGATAATTGGAGGCATAATAATGAAAGAAATTACAGCAAAAGAATTAGAAGATAAACTAGCAGCAGACGATAAAATAAATCTTATCGACGTAAGAGAAGACGTGGAGGTTGCTGCTGGTAAGATTCCTGGTGCAAAACATATTCCGCTCGGTGAAATCCCAGACCGCGTAGGTGAATTGGAAAAAGACGAACATTACTACATCGTATGTCGGTCCGGTGGCAGAAGCGGTAAAGCGTGTGAGTTTCTCAGCCAACATGGTTATGTAGTAACCAATATGGCCGGCGGCATGTTGGATTGGAAAGGGGAAACAGAGTAATGGAATGGATTTTCCTGCTTATCGTGGTTGTATTTTTCGCTAATCGATTCCTGCCTGTTAAAGGTATTACGAATATAAGTACCCAAGAGGCGAAGGATAAATTTAAGAATAGCGATGTACAGTTTATTGATGTTCGGACGCCGGGTGAATATAAAACTAATCATCGCAAACCGTTTATAAACATCCCTTTGAATCATCTTTCCAGTAAGATCGAGGCGCTAGATAAAGAGAAAGAAGTTGTTGTCATCTGCCAAAGTGGTATGCGCAGTGCAAAAGCTGCCAAGATGCTGAAAAAGCAAGGATTTGAGAAGATTTACAACGTAAAGGGTGGCATGAGTGCCTGGATTTAAAACGATTTTCCGGAACCTATTAATCAATGGAAATTGAGGTAGTCAGTAATGAATAATGATATAACAGTCTATACCACTATGACTTGTCCAGTATGTGGCATGGTTAAAGAATTTTTAACCAGTATGAGAATCGAATATAAAGAAGTTAATGTGGACTTGCATCCAATAGAACTCTTGAAATTGATAGGAAAAACACGTAGGTTTACAGTTCCTCAAATTCATATTAATGGAAAATGGATTTCCGGATTCAATCCAGTTGCAATACTGGAAGAAGTAAATTCAAAGGTTAATTGAAACAAAATATTAGGGAGAGATATAGAGGGCGATCTTAACAGATCGTCCTTTTTTATTTGGACGTCATCATTATTAACTTATTATTGTGTTAGTATGGGGGATAGGTCTGTAGAAAATAGTCACAGGTGGTGTAAACGTTGCAGGATTTAATTGGTATTTTTATGATTACTTTAATTCTAGTAGCTTGTTTATATGGTATTGAAAAGATAACAAGAACTGTCTTAGGAGTTAAAAAGGAATCTAATTCAGATTTCCATGTTAATAAATTACATGCCAACTTACATACTTTGCTAATTGTTATTTTATTTGTCCTCATCTTTGTAAACGATACATACAACTTCGTAGGCAATATAACAGCCATCATCATCTTTGCGCTTTCTCTATTTACATTCCGTTCCGTCATGCAAAAAATCTACCTAAAAGATTCTAAAGAATATTTAATAACGCTTGTTACTGGGGTTATCACAACTGGTATTGTGGGAGTTGCAATATATTTTCTAGTATAACTTTTTGATCTTACAATACGAATATTAAATTAACAGAAGCAGTAGTCCAAGAAGGATTATTGCTTTTTTATCATCTCTTATCCATTTTATGTCCGTTCCATATTATTTTTCAAGCAGCATATATTCGATATAAGTTTAAAATTTTACTACATTAAAATAATAAAAAATATTTTTTGAAATTCCGATGAATGCATTGGAAATTAATGTTAAAATGAAAGCGGTAAAACGCTCGAGGGATTTAATCTTTTAAGGGAGAGAACATACAAACTGAGGGGGATTCCATGAGTAAGACTGTTATTCATGTGTTCAATATTTTATTTGGAATTATCACCATAGGATTTAGTCTGTATTTTGCGTGGGGTGTATTGGCTTTCGGGGGTCTTGAGTATTTGCGCATTCTTGTTTTTCCATTGTCAGTAGCTATCGTATGGTCTTTTTTTTATTATCTTCAGGTTAGGTTTCATTCAGTTCGGGGGTTCATTGCTTTATTATTAATGGAAATAATGGTGCTTGCCATTGTCGTATCATTCATAGATCTGTAAATGGTGAAGAAGTTATTACATGATAGAGGAAAGAAATGTAAACGAGAGCGGGATAAGAATGTTACTAAGACGATTAGCTGTAGGGTTCACTACATTTTTTTTGTTATTTTTAGTTGGGTGTCAACAAGGTTCGGATGATGATACTAATAGTGATTCCATCGTTGAGTATGAGTATTTATCTCTCGACGAAGAGTATTCAGATGAAGTTAATGACTGGTTGAAAAATGCGAAAGATGATAATGAAGCAGGTTTGTATCACCTTAGTTCAGATGATGGATCAGAGTACGTTTATGGTAAGGGGTACAATCAAGCCAAGGTATCATACACGTATGAGGATGTTGAGGGAAAAATAAATAATACAATAAAAGCTACCTTGCTTGAAGGTGAAAGCAATGATGAGGTTTTAATAAGCATAACTCATAACACAGATGTTGAGGAAATTACGATAGTAGTGACAGATGATGTATCTGATTTTTAAATTAAAAAGTCTGGACATGTGGGACAATAGGAATTTTAATATAAAGCGGCGGGCAGTAGAGAAGGGGAAATAAATTATTCTTACATAAAAGAAAGCCTTAAATATAGGCTGTGTGGATTTTTGTACTTTTTGAAACGGGGTAATTCAAAAAGGAAAATGATTAAACAGATGTAAGGTTATTAGTGAAGTTATTAAAGAAGTTTTTATAGTTAGGGTTTTTATTGTATATCGCTTTTTTAGTTAGAGTTCTGTGACGTTGTTAAAACACTTGCTAAAATAGATGTAGGAAAGTAAATTTAAAAGGTAGATATGAAATATATGGAAATAAATATAAGTATGTGAAAGATTGTTCTTAAACTAACGGGGCAGCATTCCTGTAATGAACTAAAATGCGGGTTGTGTAAAAAAATAACCTCCTGATAGAATAAGAGAGTCCAAAAGCTTGCAGGCATTTATAGGACAAACTT
>NZ_JBHUDE010000150.1:0-32605 GCF_042678205.1 Oceanobacillus luteolus | reverse complement strand
TTCCGCGTCGCCACGGACACCCTTGCGTTAAGCTAACCACTACTTCTGCCTTCATGGCTCGGGACTCTCACCCTAGAGATTACACCCATGCCGGGCGCACACAAATAAACAGCCTGCCCAAGTTTTTGGCAGGCTGTTTTCCTCTTGCAGAATTTGATGTTTTTATAACTTAAATTCCTAAATTTTTCCTCTCCCTTAACCAAAGAAAAGATCTAAAACATTACTTCCAGTTGAACTATTTTTGTTATAAAACTCCGAATATCCACAGTTTTTACAGAAAACGACGGTGAATTGATTATGCTGGACATCAAACATTTTAGACAAACCAGTCCCCGTCATCGCTACATCCTTCGTACCTGCATTTGTACTTCCACATTTCATACAACCTTTGTTATCTTTCATTTTACCGGTCTCCTTCAGTTTATAATTTTTAACTATCATTGCATTTACCATTGATTTTTTTCTCTTCTTAAAGCAGCTTTATTAGAAATACGTTAATTTAAACAAAAATGTTTCAGTCCTATCCCAAAAGATTGCATCCAAATTGGAGAGCAGGGGTGTCAAATTAGAGCTTTAAGTTTTCTTGAATTATGCATATAATCATGATTAACTAGTGTATATAGTGATTATGTATTTTATACATGGTGTAAAGGAGGGCCTGCATGCAAATCATTATTTCCAACAGTTCAAAGGACCCCATCTATGAACAGATCTCCAAGCAAATTCAAGCGAAAATATTGTCGGGCGAATTGAAAGAAGGCACTGCTTTACCTTCCATTAGACAATTGGCGAAAGATTTACGGATCAGTGTGATCACGACGAAGCGGGCTTATGAAGAATTGGAGAAATCTGGATTCATCTACTTGATTGTAGGTAAAGGTACATTTGTAGCTGAACAAAACTTAGATATGATTCGAGAGAAAAAATTGAGAGTAATTGAAGAACAATTAAGTGCAGTTATCTCCAACAGTAAAGAAATTGGATTATCATATGAAGAATTACAGGATTTATTAAAGCTGCTGTATGAGGAGTGATCATTTGAATAACGTGATAGAACTTCGTAGTATATCTAAAGAGTTTAAGGAATTCTCCTTTGACAGTATAGATTTACAGATCAAACAAGGTTACACTACCGGACTTATCGGAGCAAACGGAACTGGAAAGACCACCTTGATCAAGCTGATCATGAATCTCCTGAAGCCCGATGAAGGGGAAGTCCGTCTGTTTGGACTGGATTACGCGACACATGAAAAATCGATAAAAGACAGAATCGGTTTTGTATTCGACAGCAACATATTTTACGAATCACTGAAGTTAAAAGATATTAGTAGAATCATAGCACCTGCCTATACACAATGGGATAGTGACCAATTCCAAGCTTATGTGGACCGATTTGAGCTGCCCTTAAATAAACCAATTAAACATTTCTCTAAAGGGATGCAAATGAAAGCTTCCATTGCCCTTGCTCTATCCCATCATGCGGAGTTGATTATTATGGATGAACCGACAGCAGGGTTAGATCCGACTTTTCGTAGAGAATTATTGGATATTTTTCAAGAAGAGATGCTCAATGAAAATAGAAGTATATTTTTTTCCACCCATACAACCAGTGATTTAGAACGATTTGCCGATTATATCGTATTAATTGACCAGGGTGAAATCCTCTTTCATGAGCGGATGGATGAATTACAAGAAAAATACGTCTTGGTGAAAGGCAGTAATGAATTACTAGATCGGGATACCGAAGCCTATTTTGTTCATATCGAACGCACGCAAAACCTATTCCAAGCTTTAACAACAGACCCAGCGCAAGTACAACAAGTCTTTGGTGAATATGTTGTACTGGAAAAGGCTTCACTGGACGATATTATGTTTCACATGAAAGCGGCTCACAGACAGCAATTAAATAAATAGCACAGAACAAGATCTTAATGAGAAATTAAGGTCTTTTTTATTTGTCATAAAAAACAAATTCACTATTGTTCATATCGTTCATATAGTATATACTGTTAATAAATTATATATACACTTAAGAAAAATGAACAATAAGGAGTGAGAACAATCGAAAATATAGTAGAATTTAAGAATGTAAGTAAACATTTCAAAGATTTCTCCTTGGAGAACATCAATTTGCAAATCAAACAAGGGTTGGTAACAGGTTTTGTCGGAGCAAACGGTGCGGGAAAATCGACTACGATGAAGCTGATGATGAACCTTTTGCAAGCTGATGAGGGAGAAATAAAAGTATTCGGCAAGAGTTATGATAACAATAATGAAAAGGAAATTAAGGAACGGATCGGCTTTGTTTATGATAGTAATATCTTTTATGAAAGTTTGAATCTAAAGGATATACGCAGAATTATTGCCCCTGCTTATAAAAATTGGAGTGACAAGCAATTTTATGATTATATCAAGTTGTTTGAACTACCATTAAACAAGGCGATTAAGACATTTTCTAAAGGAATGCAGATGAAAACATCATTGGCACTTGCCTTATCCCATGACGCCGAATTCATTATGATGGATGAACCGACAGCTGGCTTAGACCCTGTATTTCGGAGAGAACTTTTGGATATTTTGAAAGATTTGATGGCTGACAAGAGACGGACACTCTTCTTTTCCACCCACATTACAAGTGATTTAGAACAGATTGCAGACCAAATCACTTTCATTCAGAGGGGGAAAATTCTATTCAATGAATCCATCCAAGACATACAAGAACGTTTTGCATTAGTGAAGGGAAAGGCGAATTTGCTCAATCCGTCAACGGAAAAAAGTTTTATTAGTGTGAAACGCAGTTCCAATGAGTTCCAAGCGTTGACAAACAATGCCGAAGAAGTAAGAAAATCTTTCGGTGACCAAGTGGTTTTAGAAAATGCTACTTTAGAAGACATTATGTATTATGCGAAAGGAGCCCGTCATCAGTATGTTTAACTTGATAAAGAAAGATCTAGTAATCCAAAAATCACAAATACTACTCTTTATTCCATTTATCATGTTCTTCGCCATTTTCGGTGACCATATGAGTCCATTTTTTATTTTTCTGATCTCCAGTCTGTATATACCGTTGAATGGCTATATTTATGATGAACAAGTAGAATCCAACATTCTTCTTAACTCTTTACCGTATTTGAGAAAAGAAATTGTAGCAGCAAAATATATTGGTTCTGTGGTATACATGATTTTATCCATTGTTGTGGCAAGTATTATTCTATATATCTTTGATTTTAGCTTTACATTCCGTGATGTAGCCATTGCTGCAGGATTATTCTTTATCTTCACTGCTGTAGCGTTTCCTTTATTTTATGTATTAAAACCAGGCTATATTGGTGTAGCCGCTCTCAGCGGGTTGGTCGTATTTGCAATATTGCTATCACCGGTTCTTGAATTCATCGAGAAACATCTGACATCCATTACGGAATTCATTACAAGCTTATCGACAACCGCCCTTTACCTTAGCGGAGCTGCAATCTCCATAGGTCTCTTTCTTGTCTCCTGGATTGTCAGTCAAATGATTTACCAGCGCAAAGTATTTTAAATCGACTGAGGGACAGGTAGATTGTCCCTTTCATTCCTAATCTCGAACAGGGGGGTGTGTCACACCTTGTTTAACTTGATGAAAAAGGATTTTATTATTCAAAAAGTGCAGATTATCTTTTTTATACCGTTCATCATTTTCATTTCTGTTTTCGCTGATTTGTTTAGTCCAGCCCTTGTTTTTATGATGGCAGGTGCGTATATTCCAATCAATGGAATACATTTTGATGCGTTGGTGAACTCCAATATTTTACTCAATTCTTTACCATATACCCGGAATGAAATTGTAGCGGCAAAATATATTGGAGCACTTGTCTACATGTTGTTATCCATAACGGCGGCAGGAATTACTTTAGTTTTATTTAACTATAATTATTCCATTGCTGATATAGCAATCGCTGTCGGATTGTCTTTGATTCTCATTGCGATGGTTTTTCCACTATTTTATTTGTTAAATCCCGCTTATCTTGGAGCAGTAATTCTAATTTCATTAGCGATTATGGCTGCAATTATGCCCTCCATTATTCAATATATAGTACATAACGTCACAGAGTTTACAGATTTCCTCAGCAGCCTATCAACAGCAACCATTTATCTTAGCGGTGCCATCATTTCAGTCAGTTTCTTTATGATTTCCTGGTTAATCAGTCTATATATTTATAAAAATAAAGTGTTTTAACACAATATCCCCCTACCGATCTGGTTAGGGGGATTTTAGTTTTACATGGAATAGCTTAATAACCTTTCTATCCTCTCTTTCACTTCAAGGGGCAGTGGCTTGTTCAGTGCTTCCATCAGCAAATGCGGATAGGACACACCATTGTCTTTTAAATATTGTTCAATAAGCAATACTTTATCCTGCTTGTTTGGAATGAGCCAATATAAGATATACCAATCTTCAAGTGAACATAAAGGAATATTTACTCCATTTATTTTTTTATGGGTGACAATGGATTCCTGTTTTAGGGATAATTTGTAGACACCTTCCTTATGCTGTATTGCAAAACCTCCCATAACATCTATATCAATATCATTCATTCTATAAGTAGAGAAATGGACAGTTCGAAAAGGGTCAGTTCGTAACGCTTCTTTCGGTTCGCTTATGGATGAAATGATTTCATTTAACCTGTCGGCATTCTTTTCTGCTACCAGAATATCTATATCGTTCGGTTTATCTATAATTTTATAAAAGCTGAGTAAAAGGGAACCACCGACTCCCCATAGGATAGGGTGATCATATAATTTTTCTGCGACTAAAGATAATGTTTTCAGCAATACACCATTCTCCTAACCATAATAAGCTGCGTTTATAACATTATAGTAACATTATCGCACTTAAAGTTTTTCTGTCTTGTTTATTTTATACGAAACCTTTTTACAAGCTTCCACGTATTATGAGTAGTCGGAAAATTAATGCCATTCGGGATGACAAAATAACTCAAGAGGAGTGATTGCATGGCGGATTGGATTCCTAGATTAGTTATATTGGTAGCCGCAATCCCTTTTATTTGGTATTTTATCGCTTTAAGCAAAAATATCAGTAAGACAGAAAAAGAGCACGGTCGGGACATGACATATGAGATCAATCCTTTTACCGGTATGAAAATGCCTTCGAGTGAGGATGAAAAAAAGAAAGAGATGGATTAAGCTGTAAGAACCGCAAAGGAGAAATCGAACCTTGATGAAACTGGAAACTGAAAGATTACTTCTCGCCCCTTGTACCGAAGAAGCACTAGTGAAATATTCTGCGAAGCAATATAAACTGGGTCCACATATCGAAAATTATCTGGAAGAATTGAAGCATGATGAGTCTGTTTTAGGTTGGGGCGTTTGGCTTGTTATCGATAAACAAACGAATAAGATTATCGGGGATCTAGGATTTAAAGAAAAACCCGACAAAAACAAGACAGTGGAAATCGGCTACGGAATTACCCCGGCACAACAAAATAAAGGTTATGCGACCGAAGCACTGAAAGCAATTATAAATTGGGCATTCGACTCTAACTTGGTCCATATCATAACTGCTGAATGTCTTGAAGAGAATGCTTCTTCCATTAGAGTGTTGGAAAAACTGAGAATGGAAAAAGTAAGAGCTGATCATCAGATGCTTTACTGGCAACTAACAAAGTAATCATTTGGATAGGGGGAGTTACGTTGTATGAGCATAAATTCGAGAAAATAGAATTATCATCTTTCAAACTGGCTCCAAAGGAAGATTATCATGCCATAGTTTATGAGCATGAGAAAGATGGATGGGAATTAGTGCAGGTTTTTGCTCCTGGGACTAACGCTTACGGAACACCATCCTTCTTTGAATTAATATTTAAGCGAAAGAAAGCATAATTAACCTTATGTACAAGGAGTGGAGAAAATGAAAAGGTTTGGCCTCGTCTTTATATCTTTATTAATTGCTATTGGAGCTGTTTTATTGGCTGCAAAACATCCAACTGGCCCTAACGCTGTTTCATATGATGACCCGAATGGATTATGGTTATCAATCGGACTGTTCGTTATCGTTTTTTTACCTCCTTTGATTTTATCATTGTTCAGTAATCGTGCTGTTAGAATGATTAATGGAATATACTTAACATTAATTGTCATCACCTTTTTAGCGATGGTGCCCATCGGCTTTTTCATTCCTGAGCTTATTGCAGTAGGTATCATCGGGTTATTAGGAGCCATTACCACTGGCGCCGGCTTGGTAATGACCATAAAAACGGATTCACAAAAGTCATCTTTTCGGAGGTAAAAAGTTTTGAATAAACAAAAGGTAAAGTGGCTCGTACTCCTTGTTACTACAGTAGTAATCATTACATTTGCTTTTATTCGAATAAGTCAAATTCATGTCAATCACCAAGCTAATTTAATCAAATCAGAAGAATGTATGTTGAATGGTGGTACAGTTATCATAGAGGAAAGCCTCTTATCTTTATCAACGGTACATTGCGAATAAGATAATAATAGGATTATGATTAATAATTAACCTCAATAGATAAATAGAGGAGGAGTTTCATATGGAGAGAAATGCTGGGTTTTGGATTAGATTAGGGGCAATATTAGTAGATGGGATCTTTTTGAGCATAACGCTCGGGTTTTTAAGCTATATTTTGTTTGGGGTGTTCTTGGATGATAATTTCTTCCTGGATACGTTAAATCTCGTGTATTTCATCATCCTTCCGTTTGTATGGTATGGCTACACGATTGGAAAGAAAGCGTTCGGCATCCGGATTGTCAGCATCCATGGCAATAAACTGGGACTCGGACAGATGATTCTGCGAGAGTTGGTTGGTGGCATCATCTATGCTTTAACTTTTGGAATTGGAGCGATTATCAGTGCATTTATGGTAGGTATGAGGCCGGATAAACGATCCATCCATGATTTTATCGCTGGCACGTATGTTATATATGAAAAGCCGGAAACTTACGAGTTATAACTTAAGGAGAGACACGCATGATAGTAATAAAGCGAGAAGCAGCTTGGACAAAAAAATTAAGAAAATACATTGTCGTATTGAATGATCAAGAAATTGGTTCCTTTGGAGAGAATGAGACGTTCGATTATCGCATCCCTCCCGGTTCACATACACTTTATCTGAAAGTCGATTGGTGCAGAAGCAAGAAAATACAGTTTGAAATTCAAGAAAATGAAGTACTATATTTTACATGTCGCGGATTAAGTGGCTTTCAAGCACTGTTTCCATTATGGTATATCACTGTTAAAAGGAATGATTATATGCGACTTGAACAAGTAGATAATCTTTAAGGAAAGTGGTGGTTCTTATCTATTTCGGTTCAATAAAAGATACAATCTATTTCTTTGCAGTATGGGGAACGATTGCAGTAGTGCTTTTTGGAACAATTATAGATGGACTTTATCCAGCAGGTATATTAATTGGGGGGACAACATTAATCTTATTATTTTGGATGTGGTTTGGTACAGGCTATGTCATACAACAAGAAACACTTATTGTAAAATTTGGTCCCTTCAAAAAGAAGATTAACATAGAGGGTATCAAACGGATCTCTAAAGAAAAAAACGTTTGGGCTGCCCCAGCATTAGCTGCTGATCGACTGAGAATTCATTATGGTTTGTATGAAGAAATAAGTATATCACCAAAAAACAAGGAAGAATTTGTGAAGTTATTACTGGAAAAGAATAAAAAGATTGAACTAGATGAAGAATTGATAGAAGTACATTAATGATAGAAAGGATGAGTTGTTAATGAAACAGACGATAAAAGATAAGACGATGTCATTCCTTGAGCTGGTAGCGTCTGGAAAGATACGTGACGCTTACGAAAAATATGCCAGTCCGGACTTTCGTCACCATAACCTCTATTTCAAGGGGGATGCGGAATCTCTTATTTCTGCAATGGAAGAAAGTGCAGCCAAAAACCCTGACAAAGTGTTTGAGATCAAACACACAGTGACTGAGAATGATATGGTAGCCGTTCACTCCCACGTAAGACAGCATCCAAACGACCCAGGTGGCGTTGTTGTTCACCTGTTCCGCTTTTCCAATGAACTCATCATAGAACTTTGGGATGTGGGTCAACAGATACCAGAAAACTCACCTAACGAAAATGGTCCATTCTGATGAGGGTAACTGAGACTGAATACAAAACTAAGGCAGATTAGAGAGAGGGCAGAACCTCCCTAATCTGCTTTATTTATATTAATTGAGCCGAAAAATAAGCAAAGTGTAACTAACTACGGCTTTATTCCGTCTGTACTTCTGAGGGGGGATATATAATGAAAAAATACTTAATTTGTTTGTTACTGATTCTACTCATGGGTGCATGCGGTCCAGTCGTTTCCGCTCCGAGTATGCCCCATGAGATGCCGGATGACTTTGCCTTTTCCATTCAATTTGGTGTGGATAAAAAGAATGAAATCAATTCCTATGATGGCACGGTAACCAAGGACTTGATTGCAGACGGAACGATCACAGCAGATATTAGCTTAACCAGCGAAGAAATGAATACAGTATATGAACTGATGAGAGAGGTAAATATTTTAGAAGAAAAAGAACTCATACCTGATCCTATTTTTGATGAGGTTTGTGTGCAAGAACCCCATGAAGATGATGAATGGAAAATTACTATGAATGGGGAAACAATAATCATCTCTATTGATGGCACGTATTGTGAACCAACAAAAGATGCAAAGCAGCTGATCCAAATACGGGACGCTGTATTTACGATGATCAAAGATAAGGATGAATTTAAAGCCTTGCCGGACAGTACGGGAGGGTACGATTAATCTCGTCTTGCATACATGGGAGGTGAAAATTTATGGAAATCAATCTATTGATTTTAGCGTTCACTGTCATTTTCATGCTTCATAATTTAGAGGAAATCATGACCGTGGAAAGGTGGATGAACAGAATCTATCCTCGTGTAAAAATGCGAGTTCCTCCATTTGCTCAAAAGCAAATCAAACAGTTCGATAACATGACAGGGACTCGATTTTCCTTTGTTGTTTTTGTACTTTCTATTCCCGTTTCAGTAATAATTTTACTGACGTTCATCACTGAAGATTATTTTTTATTTCTTGCTTTAAATCTTTTATTTGCAGTTAACATCTTTAGTCATCCACTGCAGGCACTGTTTTTACGTTGCTACTTACCTGGAGTGGCAACTTCCATCTTCTTAATTATCCCTTATTATATTTTCTTTTTTCAAACTTTTTCAGAAGCAGGCATGTTAACAATACAAAACATATTAGGTTCGTTAGTTGTCATCCTGCTGTTTATCCCTGTTTTCCTATTGATACACAAGCTTTCACAAAAATGGAGTTAATTTAAAGGATTATCCTATTTCTTGTTGAAAAGTATAAGTGAAATAGGTGATTCCTAAATTATAAAAGAAGGAAGGTAAGTGGATGGGAAGAGTTATTGGATTTGAGTTAAGCAGTCAGGATCCTAAGAAGCAGGCAAATTTTTATGAGCAAGTATTTGATTGGAAAATTGCCGAACCAAAATGGGATTATTGGGGTGTCCACTCCAAAGAAACGGAGGAGCCAGGAATAAACGGAGGAATTAGTAAGGGACCACATGACTATCCCCATGGAACCCGTATTCAGATTGAAGTCGATTCGATTGATGAAGTTATCACTCAGGCTAAAAATCATGGTGCAATGATAGTGCGAGAAAAAATGGAATTTGATGATTTTTATCTTGCCTACCTGGTGGACCCGGTAGGTGTAAGTTTTGGACTTATTCAAAAGAAATGAGTATGTGATTTTGACAATGAGATATAATGAATGTGACTGAATATATTCTCCGTACGGCTTTAGAGAACATATTGGATTACCATGCTCACAATCGAGTGTAGGAGGAGGATTAAATGAAAAATAGTACACAAAAAATAGTCTCCCATCTCTGGTTCGACAAGCAATCTTACGAAGCTGCTGAATTTTATACTTCACTATTCCCTGACTCGAAAATTACCAATATGACTACCATTCACGATACACCATCAGGTGACCCAGCAATTGTCTCGTTTCATTTCTGGGGACAGGAATTCATGGCGATAGACGGAGGGCCTCACTTCACATTTAATCCAGCACTGTCCTTTTCCGTTAACTTCGATGTCTCCCATTACAAAGATGCCCCTGAGATGATAAATGAAGTGTGGGACAAACTGTCTGACGGTGGCACCGTTTTAATGCCGTTTGATAATTACCCATTCGCTGAAAAATATGGCTGGATTCAAGACAAGTATGGCCTATCATGGCAATTGATTTTAACCGATTCTGGAGAAGAGCGTCCTTCTATCTTGCCTTCGCTCCTATTCATTGATCATAACTATGGTCATGCAGAAGCGGCCATGCAGTTTTATTTATCGATTTTTAAAAATTCCACCGCAGGCCAGCTAGCCCGATATCCTGCAGGAATGGATCCAGATAAAGAAGGTACAGTTATGTTTGCTGATTTTATGTTGGAAAATCAATGGTTCACTGCAATGGATAGCGCAAATGCCCATGAATTCAATTTCAACGAAGCGATTTCATTTTTAGTAAAATGCGAAACCCAGGATGAGATCGATTACTATTGGGAAAAATTATCCGCAGTTCCTGAGTCCGAACAGTGTGGGTGGTTAAAAGATAAATATGGCGTATCTTGGCAGATTGTATCAGGAGAAATGGATGATATGATGGGCAGCAACAGTACTCCAGAACAAATAGCGCGGGTCACTCAAACCATGCTTAAGATGAAAAAGATAGATGTTGAAGCATTAAGAAAAGCCTACAACATGGAAGATTAATCAGCATTAAAGGAGGGATGTTTCGGTGAATAGAGTAAATCTAATCACACTCGGCACGAAAGATATTGTCAAATCTCATGAGTTTTATAAGAATCTCGGTTTCGACACGTCGATTAGAGGAACGGAAGAAAATCCGATTATTATTTTCTTTAGAAATGAAGGTTCGAGAATTGCTTTATATCCAGTAGAAGAACTTGCAAAAGATGTAAACGATGAGCATCCTCCAATGATATCGTCTGGATTTCCCGGGATAACATTAGCTTATAATGCGAAATCCATGAATGAAGTGGATGAAATGATGGACAGGGCTAAGTTAGCTGGAGCCGTTATTCAAAAAGAGCCTGTAAAAAATGACTGGGGCGGCTACGGAGGATACTTTACGGACCCGGATGGTTATTACTGGGAAGTCGCATACGGGGCAGATTGGGAATTTGATGAATCGAATATGTTGGTCATTGATGATCAATAGTAGGTTATTGGAGCGTGGAAATGATTCAGTATGGACATCACCCCTCTATACCAAACTCTATTGTTTAGAAATCCGCTTTTAAAGGAAATATAACGATAAGCTTCAAGATTCTACAATAATAGAGGTGAAATCATGTCGCGTTTAATTCGAAGACTCATTAAATACGGACCAATTATTTATCCGATTATTAAAAAGCTGATGAATAAAAGGAAACAAAAAAGAAATATTCCCGCGGACTATAATAAAAGCCGGTACTAACCGGCTTTTTTCTATTTTAAAAAAACATATCAATGATGGTGATGATGTCCAGCTGGCTCAGCTTGCACGCTACATAAAATGGAATTGTCATGGAGATGCGCAGATGATTCCAATTGAATCGTCATATGATGGATATTTTGATGTTCCAATTCATGTTCGAGCTGTCGGAGCATTCTTTCACTTTCTTCAATCGTCATTTGGTCGTCGACAACCGCATGACAGGATAAGGCATTTAATCCGCTCGTAATCGACCAAACATGTAAATCATGTACGCCTCGTATCCCTTCCGTATGTTTAATGATTTGAATGACTTCTTCCATCTTCACATTTTTTGGGGTTCCCTCCATCAGTACATGAAGTCCGGACTTTGTCACCTGATAACCACTGCGCAGAACAAGAGCTGCGACAATAACACTGGCCAAAGGGTCCGCCCATCCCCAACCGAAAAAAATGATAAGAAGCGCGGCAACAATAGCACCAATTGACCCAAGCATGTCACTGATTACATGCAAGTAAGCCCCACGCATATTCAAATTATCTTCTACATCAGCCCCTCGCATCATGATCCATGCAACGAGGATATTCACGAGCAGTCCAATAGCCGCAATGACCAACATTCCTGTTGAAGCTACTGCCGGCGGATTTAGAAAACGTCCAATCGCTTCATAAAATATAAAACCAGCGATAATGATGAGAGTCACACCATTGAGAACTGCAGCCAGAATTTCAAAACGTCGATAACCGAATGTCTTACTATAGTCTGCAGCCTTTTCCCCAAACTTAAAAGCAAGTAACGCGATTCCAAGTGAGATGGCGTCACTTAACATATGTCCTGCATCCGCCAACAAAGCTAGACTGTTCGTAAGGAAACCACCGATCGCCTCAACGATCATATAAACGGTAATGATGAGAAAGCTTATGAATAACACCTTTTTATTTGCAGTATGCGAATGATCATGTCCATGATCGTGTCCCATGTTATGCACCCCTAATTAGTGATGAGAAGCATGCTCAATTGCCTGCTTCAGTAAATTCATGACGTGTTCATCATCTTCCGAGTAATACAACGTTCTGCCTTCTCTTCTATACTTCACCAATCTTAAGTTTTTTAAGAACCGTAATTGATGAGATACACTTGATTGACTTAAGTCCAGAGTCTCCGCGATATCATTGACAGAATGTTCTCCGGTACATAATAAATTCAAAATACGTATTCTAGTCGGATCCCCCAACGCTTTGAATGTTTGGGAAACGACAAACAACGTCTCTGCGTCCAAGTGCTGCTCTTCTTCACGAAAAACCTCTAGTTTTTGCTCTTCCGTCATTTTTATTGCACCTCTAAGATTTATTATATGAGCATATGTTCATATGTTGACTATAAAACAAAAAACAATCCGAGTCAAATAAGTATATTGATTTGACTTTACCCGTAAAACGATATAGATGAACATGCTTTAGTATATTCTAGCTGCATATAAATGTTATGATGATTCTGCACAGGGAGGGATGGATATTGAAGATAATCAAGGTGCTTTTAGCAATTTCAGTTATTGCATTAGCTCTCGTTAGTCAGTTCAATGAAAGTATGAACGTATCATGGATTTTATTGTTTTTACTCGGGGCTTTGCTACTTGCGATGGGAGCGGAACAGCTGCAAAAAAAACAAAGGTCCATTGGATATATATTGATTTTGACTGCTTTTTTCAACTTTGCAGTCTCTTTGAAAATTGCTTTATAAATGAAAGTAATAGGAGGAAGTGCCATTCTAGGCACTTCCTCATAAGCAGTACTTTTATCCAACTGTCGATTGTATCTTATCTGTCGGCCACATCTCGATATTCTCAGCCATTTCCCAAAACATATACTCAAATTTACTCGTTTTCACCACAATATCTTCAAGTGCTTGTAGCTCTCTTTCTAACTTTCCAGTTGCATATTCATTGATAAGGTTTTTACAGTTCTCAGCGATTTCAGTAAAGTCTTCGGATGAATACATTCTTACCCAATTTCCGTAAAATTCATGGTCTGCAGCTCCTGGCCACTTCACCAGTTCCTTACCAATGTAGTTATAGCTCCATGCACAGGCTAGCACTGCCGCGATGGCATTCTCCACGCCTCCAAGTTGGGAAACATTCAGCATGTAACTCGTGTATGCTGTCATAGTTGATGATGGTTCTGTCGCTTCCAGTTCCTCATTTGTAATTCCGAACTTTGCTGCGTACTCCCTGTGCAGCTCCATTTCCATAGTTAACGTGCCATGCAGTAAATTCGCAAACATCGTCATCGTCTCTAGGTCAGGCGCTTTAGCACTTCCAATCGCAAAGACTCGGGAATACTCGATCAAGTATACGTAATCCTGCTTCATATAATGTTTAAATTTTTCTTTATTAAGTGTCCCATCCCCAATCCCCTTCACAAACGGATGATCCAAATACGCCTCCCAAATCGGTTGTACCTTTCTCCATAGTCTGTCTGTAAACTGTTCACTCATGCTTCTCTTCCTCCCTTTTTTGGTATAGAATTCCTTCGCACCACAAAGAGATTGGCAAATGCTATACGATTTTTACATCGCCCGTTCAAGCAAAAAGCCGCCTTCTTCTGCATAAGAAAAAGACGGCCTATGTATACGAATTTACGCTCATAAGTCATACGTACACCGCTTTCTTTCGCTAGCATAAACTAGATCAAGTTCAAAGGGTTGAGACAGTATTCCAACTGACTCTCTCAGCAATTTTGCACCCCTAGTGGTGAGAAATATTCTATTAACTATACTATTGCATATTCGAGAGCAGTTATCAAGGGAAGACCTTGATGAAGGCACGCCAGCTATTCTGTGATATGATTCTTTCTTATCATCTCTAACATCAATTCCCTCGGATTAAATGCATGACTTTCTATTCCATCCTGAGAATCGTTTTCTTTCAAGATATTGATTTCATGATTGAGATGCTCCATTTTTCGATCCAGTTCTGCTACAGTGTCAGCGGCTTCTTTTAATTGTTCTGTCAAATGCCCAGGTATTTGTTTATCATATTTATAATATATTTTGTGTTCGAGGCTCGCCCAAAAGTCCATAGCTATCGTGCGAATTTGCATTTCGACATAAACTTTTTCAACCCGGTCCGACATAAAGACGGGAATTTTCAAGACAAGATGTAAGCTGCGATACCCATTTGGCTTCGGATGCTTAATATAATCCTTTACTTCAATTACTTCAACATCCGACTGTGATTGGATCATTTCACTAATACGGTAAATATCTGATTCAAATGAGCAGGTGATACGAATTCCAGCTATATCCCTAATATTTTCCTTAATAACCCCTAAAGATAACGGTAATCCTTTCCTATGAGCTTTGTTCATTATGCTTTCCGCAGATTTCACACGTGTACTCACATGTTCAATTGGATTATAATCATGGATCAATCGGAACTCTTCTTTTAAAATGTTCACCTTCGTACTTATCTCTTCTAATGCAAATTTATATGCCATGCCGAATCTTGTAACTTTTTTTCTTAAATCATCGACGGCTTCTATACTTAAAGGTTCTACTATATCCATTATTTTTTATTCCCTTCGTTCAAGGTTCTAACTCCATTATAATGGATATCCTAGCATTTCTCATTTCAGGGAGCAGAGTACAGCTTTCTAATTCTTACCAAATGCACTCTCCTCTCACTTACTTCTAAAATTTCAAATTCCAAGTCTTCATAAGTGAACTCTTCTCCTTCTTCGGGCAAATGGCTATAACGATTCAAAACAAATCCTGCCACGTTGTCGGCCTCTTCAGGAAGATTAATTTTAAAAACGTTGTTTAGGCGGTGCAGGGAAAGTCTAGCATCACAAATAATTTCTCTATCCGTCTGGCTGTGGATGAGTGCGTCGTCTTCATCCATCTCATCTTCAATATCTTCACCAATCATCGTTTCAATCAGATCCTCGTGGGTGATGAGCCCTTCTGTTCCTCCGTATTCATCCAATACAATTGCAATATGCTTTTTCTTCTCAGTCATTTGTTTAAATACATCTTCTATCAGATTAAATTCATAAACAAACAAGGGATCCATATCAGAGAAATCCTTAATCAATTTATCCCGATTTTTTGCCCACCTTAAAATAAACTTAGAATGAAAGACACCCACAATATTGTCAATATCATCGTCATAAATTGGATATCGTGTATGGTGGTTTGATAGTAAAAATTCTTCCGCTTCTTCAAAGGATATATTTGCCGGAACAGCTTTAATTTCCACCCGATGCGTTTTTAATACATCGGACACGTTTAACGTCTGGAAATCCAATACCGATTTCAAGCGAGACATTTCATCATTCCTAAAAGTTCCTTCTGTATGTGCAATATCAACCATCGCCCGCATCTCCGCTTTAGAGATTGTAACTTCTTGTACCTGATTTCTCCCCAACAATCTAATGGTAGTTTTCGTCAGTAAATTTAATAACCAAATAAACGGCTTTAAAATCATTAGAATAAGCATGGTCGGATAATAAACGATGTAAGCAATCTTTTCAGGAAAAGCTGCTGCGACCGACTTGGGCATTACTTCCGCAAAAATAATAATTAAAACCGTCAGCACAGCGGTTGTTATTCCAATATTCCATCCAAACTCCAGAGCCACAATCGTCACTAAAGAAGGAAGTACGATATTTGGAACATTATTAGCTATTAAGATTCCAGGAATGAATAAGTCCGGGTTATTAACAAGCCTGAGTAATCGCTCTGCTTTTTTATCCCCACTCGCAGCCTTCAATTGCAGCTTCATTTCATTCGTTGCTGTAAGTGCTGTCTCACTGCCGGAAAAATAACTGGATGCGATAAAAAGGATAATGATACTGATGAATAAGATAGTCAAAACATTACACCTACTTTTCCAAACATTTTTCTGTCATTCCAGATGATATTTACAAGTACTCCCTGATTTGCCTCGGAAACAACATAATTTAATCTTTTCCTTGCACGTCACGTAACGTGATGTTCTATGATGAATATAAGAATTTAAAAGGAGAGATTCATAATGAAAGGTCATTATTCTACCGGGGAATTCGCTAAACTGACTGGAGTAAGTGTTCGTACCTTGCAGTATTATGATGATATCGGTCTATTAAAAGCATCACGTTCAGACGGCGACAGAAGATACTATGATGATTCACATTTTATCACGATGCAAAAAATCGTAACATTAAAGTTTCTTGGATTTACCTTAGTACAAATTAAGGAATTGCTTGCCCAAGATAGCTGGAACTTAAAGGAGTCCTTGGAAATACAGAAAATCTTGATGGAAGATAAACTTCTTCAGATTCAAAATGTGCTCAAAACCTTGGACCATGCCATCCAACTAGCGGATGAAAAGGAACGGATCGATGCGGGGATTTTCATATCGATTATCCAAGGGGTTCAGTATGAGGATAAACATAGGGAATGGTTAAATGATGTCTTACCGGTAGAAAAGGTGGAGGACATCTTCAGTATCCCCAAAAGGCAACAACAAGAAATGGAAAAGAAATTCATGCTTATGCTAACTGAGTTGAAAAACAAAACAGGAACAGACCCAAAAGCTGAAGAGATACAACAGCTCGTTAAAAGTTTAATGGAAATGTTTGAAGATATTGTCGGAGAAGATATCCACTCCTTTTATGAAAATTTGGATGAAGAACAATTAGAGGAAGAAGATCCATTGTTTTCTTTGCCTTTTGAAACAAATGAAGTGGAATGGATCAGGGAAGCGATTCAAATATTCTTAGAAACTGATAGAGGAAAGGGTGGATGAATGTGATGGAATGGATATGGATTACAGTTCTAATAATCCCTGGTATAGTGTTGATGACCTTAAATGAAAAAGAGTTATACAAAGAACTATTACCAAATGATACACCTCCTCCCTATATGCTTCGTTTACTGAATCACATCATCGTGGCTTTTCCGTTTACGGTATTGGGTTTATTTTTTTACAAGCGGGCCGATTTAGAAAACGCCTTGACTCTATCAATTGATTGGCTTGTCATTCTCCTTAGCTTGGCATGTGCCTTTATTAACATTGTCGCTTATTATATCTTTCTCAAAAAGAATATCTCTACCAGCACCTTTTATCAAATGGAGAGAACAAGAAAGAAAACGTGGATATCGACACGTTGTTTATATGGTGGAATAGTCGAAGAAATCATCTTCCGATTTGGTCTAATGAGTTTTTTCATATGGCTTTTAACTCAGTTTACTGACCAGGAAATCCTCAGCTTTTGGATCGCTAATATTCTTGCAAGTATATTATTTGCACTTGCTCATTTACCCGGGATTCAGCAAAAAAAATCACAATCACAAAAAGAATCATTTTCTATATGACAAGCATCAATTTGATGGTTGGTTTATCATGTGGTTGGCTCTATTGGAAATACGGACTTGGAGCAGCAATTCTATGCCATATGACTTTCCATATGGTATGGTACTTGTTGGAAATAGTAGATAAAGATAATGCTGGAATGAAAGTATAGTTGACTTTAATATAGGTGGCAAACAAATAGGAATCAGAAAATTATCTTGATTAACAAAAGTACAGATGCTATAGTATGTGAAAGCAATTTTTTTAGTAAAGGAGCAAGAATATGAAGTTAATAGGCAAGCTGCTCATCGGTATTGTGAGTGGTATTATTATCGGCTTACTTGTGCCGGAAGTTGTTATTAGAATTATCGTAACATTCAAGGAATTCTTCGGACAATTCCTAGGTTTTGCTATTCCACTGATTATTATTTTCTATATTGTCAGCGGGATTGCGAGTTTCGGGAAAGAATCAGGTAAAATGCTTGGAATCACAGGCGCACTTGCTTATACATCCACCATTTTAGCGGGAACATTAGCATTTATTGTAGCTCTTATTGTAATTCCTACCCTTGTTGGAAATGGTGGAGGACAAGCAGAAGAAACAGCAGGCTTTGAACCTATATTTGAGCTTGCCATCGATCCGATTACAGGAGTAATGACTGCTTTAATCTTAGCTTTTGTGTTTGGGATTGGGATTACTCGAACAAAAAGCCCTACCTTAAGAGCATTTTTTGATGAAGGTAAGGAAATAATCGAAAGGCTAATTTGGAAAGTCATCATTCCAATCTTACCATTTTATATAGCAAGTATCTTTGCTGAAATAGCTGCAGATGGTGCGGTAGTACAAACATTACAGACCTTTGGGCTTGTGCTTGTGACTGCCATTGTCATTCATTGGGTTTGGCTTGTCATCCTATACTCTGTTGCGGGGGCTGTCGCAGGAAGGAATCCTTTTAAGTCACTAAAAAACATGCTCCCAGCATATTTTACAGGCTTAGGAACAATGTCTAGTGCGGCGACCATTCCAGTTACCGTCCGTGCATCGAAAAGCAATAAAGTAAGTGATGGCGTGGCTGACTCGGCCGTTCCATTATGTGCGACGATTCATTTATCTGGAAGTACAGTCACTCTGGTAATGTGTTCCGTAGCAGTCATGGTCCTCTCAAATAATCTCGACATTCCTACATTTGGGATGATGTTACCGTTTATCTTAATGTTGGGGATTATTATGATTGCCGCTCCAGGTGTGCCAGGTGGAGCTGTTATGGCAGCATTGGGGCTGCTCAGCACAATGCTCGGCTTTGATGAAACTGCACTAGGTTTAATGATTGCCCTTTACATGGCACAGGATAGTTTCGGTACAGCGACGAATGTTACCGGAGATGGTGCAATTGCCATGATGGTTGATAAGATTATTGGGAAAAAAGCTGTATAAAAGGTAAACGTGCCAGCACTTTTTGTGTCTGGCACGTTTTTTCTAGTTTACGAGTTTATCCGCTTTCCCGGCTTTCTTCCAATGTTCATTGCGAAGATGGACTTTTAATATTTTTCCAGAAGCTGTCTTTGGCAATTCTTCTAAAAAGGTGACACCGGTAATCGCTTTAAAATGAGCAAGCTTGCTTCTCGAGAATTGAATCAGATCTTCCTCGGTGACTTCTTCCCCTGGTCGTAAAACGACATATGCATGTGGAGTCTCCCCCCATTTTTCATGAGGAACGGCTATCACTGCAGCTTCTAGAACAGATGGATGATCATATAAAACACCCTCTACCTCAATAGAAGAAATGTTTTCACCTCCTGAGATGATGACGTCCTTTTTCCTATCGACGATTTCAATATTTCCATATTCATCAACATTCGCCATGTCCCCTGTATGAAGCCATCCATCGCGAAGTGCTTCCATTGATGCATCTTCATTTTTCCAATAACCTTTCATGACTCCGTTGCCACGAACGACAATTTCCCCAACTTCTCTTCCGTCCCAAGCAACTTCATCCCCCACTGCATTCACGACCTTCACATCAGTACCGATCATTTGCACACCTTGCTTTGCTTTCAAGCGATATTGTTCTTCTAACGGTAAATCTTTGTGGTGAGATCGGATTCTTGAAACCAACGTAAGCGGAGTGGACTCGGTCATGCCATAAACTTGGATAAATTCCCACCCGAGATCCTCTTCTATTTTTGTGATAAAAGCCGGTGGCGGTGCAGAGCCTGCAATCACTAACCGAATATCTTGTTTAACTGTTGGCTGATGCTCATCGTAATATTGAATGAGCGAGTTCAGAACAGTCGGTGCCATATGCATCACCGTAACTCCATGATTTTCAATCGCATCGTAAATACTTTCTGCAGAAGCTTTTCTTAAACAAACTTGAGTTGCCCCATTTGCTGTGTAGTAGAATGGTGAGCCCCAGCCGTTGACATGAAACATCGGCAAAACATGGGCAAGCACATCTTCATCTGTTACCCGTAAATGATGCATGCTCGACAAGGCATGGAGATAGTTATTACGGTGGGTTAGCATGACACCTTTTGGATTCCCGGTTGTCCCGCTTGTATATAACAAACTACAAACATCGTTTTCCTCTACATCTTCCCGTTCAAATGGTTCTTTGGAGTATGCACTTAAAAACTGGTCATAGTCTTCTTCCTCACAAAGACCATCATGATAGTGGACGATGATTTTCTCAACTGTTTCCAGCTTGTCTTTTATCGGTATAATCAAATCGTACAAGTCTTGGTCGACAAATAAAATTTTCGATTCACTATGATTTAAGATAAATAGATAATCTTCAGGTTTTAAACGGATGTTGAGAGGCACCATGATTGCCCCAAGTTGAAAGACACCATAGAAGCCTTCTAACATTTCCACTGTATTTGGTGCAAGGTAAGCTACTTTGTCTCCCTTTTTCACCCCCAGTTGACGTAGACCATCTGATAACTGGTTTACACGATCGTTCAGCTCACTATACGTAAATATCCGTTCGTCATTGATAATTGCCTTTTTGTCTCCATAAAGCTTTACTGCACGGTCTAAGAATTGCGTTAAGATTAAAGGTACTTCCACGTTGTCCATCCTCCCCTGTTTTTAGTAAATTTTTAATAGTTGTATATTAACATAACCCAAAATAAAGCGCTATCATTTTGTATTTTTAGAATTATCTATTGCATGTGATAGTTAATTAGGGAGCAGTGTATGTAAAGTACGTACTATGGCAATGATAATAGACAACTATTAATCTATCATTTGCTGAGGAGCAGGGTTATGGAATTTATACACATGTTTATAAAATTGACCATTGGTTTTATATTGTTTTTTGTCCTGATTAGAATCATAGGCCAAAAGATTATTGGGCAATATAGCCCTTATCACTTTATTACGGCTATTGTCTTAAGTGAATTACTCGGTAATTCTATCTATCAGCGTGAAGTCACCATAACCGAAATCATTTTTGCTATTGTTGTTTGGGGCTGCTTATTGTTTATCATTGAATATATCTTCCAAAAGTCCCTAACTATACGGCAAAAATTAGAAGGCAATCCGGCAATCCTGATTCGCAATGGGCAAATAGACTTTGAGCAGCTGAAAAAAAGCAAGCTGAACTTAAATCAGTTACAAAGCCTACTCCGCCAAAGTGAAACTTTTTCCATTCGAGAAGTAGCCTTTGCCATTCTCGAACCAAATGGCTCGGTAAGCACCTTAAAAAAATCAGCCTATCAAAAAACTACGTTGGAAGATTTAAATTTACCAAACCAAACAGTATACCTTCCTGTCACGATTATCAGAGATGGAAAGTTAATAAAAGAGAGTTTGCGTGAGCTTGATAAAGATGAAGTATGGTTGTACCGTCAACTTGACATCAAGGGGATTGAAAGAATGGAAAAGGTGTTATTTGCGGAATGGTTGGAAGGGGATGGATTGTTTGTTGTTGAGAAATAAGAAAGACTCTTGCATGAATATAGCACAAGAGTCGTTCCATATCACTATTTCCTAAGCGGCTCTTCTCCTTCAGGAATCAATGAAAAATAACCTTCTCCGTCCAATCTTTCCTGATGCTCTTGTTTCGCTTTGGCCAGGAGATCCGGATTTTCCATCACTTCAATTGCTGTTGCAGCAAGTACCTTTCCTGCTTGCAACATCCCTTTATGAGCAATCGGCATCGTTCCTTGGGAAACGACCTGCCACGTATGGAATGGGGTACCGAGCGCCCAACAAGCTGTCATACATTGCATCGTCGGCACAATCCAGCTCACATCACCCACATCCGTCGAACCCGATAACATGACTTCTTTTTCCGGATCAAATGGCGGGATGAAATCTGTTATATATTTTCCTTTGAGCTTTGCAGCTGTTGCTTTATCCAGTCCAGCATACGCAGTTTCTCGCTCTTCTTTTGCCAATGATTCGTTTATCGCTTTTGCATACTGGTGATCCGCTTCATCGTAAGTTGGAACACCAATGGCTTCAAGGTTTTTATACATGACAGCAGCTAGGTTTCGGTTAGGAACTAAATCAGAAGCAGCTCCTTCAAATAGCCGCTCCACCTTTGTCTCCGTCATTAAGGCCGCTCCTTCAGCAATGTTTGCCACCCGTTCATATAGCTCAACGACCTGTTTCTTTTTCGGTGCTCGAATCAAGTAAGACACTTCAGCATAGGCTTGCACGACATTAGGAGAAGTCCCACCTGGATCCGTAATTGCATAATGAATTCTTGCCTCAGGAATCATATGCTCCCTTAAATAGTTGACCCCGACATTCATCAACTCGACAGCATCTAACGCACTACGGCCTAAATGAGGTGTGGCGGCAGCATGGGCACTTTTCCCATGAAAAACGAATTTTACAGCATAGTTCGCAAGTGAGCTGAAATTCATAATGACCGGTTTGGTTTCCGGATGCCAAGAAAGTGCGAAATCCACATCGTCAAACAGACCAGCTCTTGTCATATACGCCTTACCCGAGCCTTTTTCTTCGGCTGGGCAGCCATAGTATCGAACCGTTCCTTTTAATCCGGTTTGTTCCATATATTCTTTCACCGCAGCAGCTGCTGCAAGTGAGCCAGTCCCTAGTAAATTATGTCCACATCCATGACCCGGTGCACCTTCTAGGACTGGTTCATGCCTTGTGAGCCCCTGTTTCTGACTTAAGCCAGGTAACGCATCATATTCACCTAAAAAAGCGACGACAGGGGTTCCGCTGCCAAAGCTTGCGATAAATGCCGTTTCAAGCCCAGCAACGTCCTTTTCAACATGGAATCCTTCTGCCTCCAGTGCCTGGCATAAATAATCTGCTGATTGTTCCTCTTCAAAAGCAATCTCCGGAACTCGCCATAGTTGGTCACTAAGCTGGATAAACGTATCCTTCCGCTGCCCTATATAGTCTGAGATAAAATTTTGTACGTTCAAAGTAACATCCCGCCTTACTTTTCAAATCAAGATGGATTCTTCAGTAATTCACCTTTCTCATAGTTGATCGTAGCTAGGGATATTGCGCAGATAAAGGCAAAAATAATCAACATCCAAAACGCTGCATTAAAGGAACCATTGAATAAATCAACGATGAACCCAATCGCAAGCGGTGTGATGAATCCAGCAAGCTGTCCACCTGTGTTCACCAGCCCCATCCCAGAGCCAGCTACCGAAGTCGGTAGTTTTTTAAGCACAATGGCCGGAAGCAGAATAACAACAAAAGAAAGAACTAACATAATAATCGTTTGATACACGATAAAAGCCGCTACACTTGAAGCCGTAAACATGAAATACAATAAAACGGAAATAGCAACACAGGCGAAAGCCCCTGCAACTTTTTCCCGGCCTCCTGACAACTTATCGATAATATATCCTGCAGTATACATCCCTATAAGTTGCGCCACACCAGGGATCGTCTGCATCCATCCCATTGAAAACAAATCAAGTTCCCGTACAGTTACCAAGTACGTAGGAATCCATGTCGCCAGTTCACCGCATACAAAGTGAAATAAGCAATAAATAAATTCAGCATGAGGGGAGTCTTGAACAGTAGTTTGAAAGGCGCTGCAGTAGTCGTACTAGTATTTTTTGCATTTGATTCGTCTACACTGTTCGGCAGCTTGATAAAGTACCAGTACAATATTGCAATAACAGCTCCAATTAACCCAAAAATAATAAATGTCATCCGCCAACCGATTGCAGTGAGCAATCCAACCGAAAGCAGCGGCACGATAAGCGCGGTTATCCCGGCAGACGATAACATAATGGACATTGCCCGCGCCCGTTGATCATGTGGAAATCCTTGAGAAATAATTTTTGAACTCGCAGGCTGGAATCCACCTTCACCAATTCCGAAAAGGAAACGGATAACGACCATGGAAGCAAGTGACCACGCCACCCCTGTCAAACCGGTAAATATTGACCATAATATGACAGCGGCGATGAGAACTCTCCGGGCACCAAAGCGGTCTGCCAACCAGCCTCCAGGAAGCTGCATCAGCGCATACCCTAGAAAAAAGCTGCTAAGCAGAAGTCCCGTGGATGAAGCACTTAAATTTAAATCCTCCGTAATTGCAACGACCGCATAGTTCATAATATATCTATCTAAATTTCCTAAAGCCCAACCTAGAAATAATAGCGCCAGTATTCCATTTCTTTTACGTGCTGAAATCAATTCTACTTCCCCCTGCCATTTAACTTTAATAACTATTCCGGAGTAGCTTTTGCTACAATTTGTAATTCATACAAATAAGTTCTTTCCTTCGACAAAATTCGACCGTTGCCAGCACGCACCCATTCACCGTGGTAAAATTAAAGCAATTATTAACCAAAAATAAACTTTTCAATTTACTTACCGAAGTTGAATTATACTTGAGTCAGAGAAGAGGGAGAGCTATGGCGGAAGAAACAAAAATACTTATCGTTGAAGATGATTATGAAATTGCTCGGATCATGCGGGACCATTTAGTAAGAGAAGGGTTCCAAGTGACATGGGCGTCCACAGGTGTAGAAGGGTGGGAAGAATTCAAAACAAGTCCATTTTCACTTGTACTTGTCGATCTGATGATGCCAGAAATGGATGGATTCGAGCTGTGCGAAAGAATCCGGCTGGAAAGTGAGGTGCCGCTGCTCATAGTGAGTGCAAAAAGTGAAGATGAAAGCAAAGTAAGAGGTCTCGGACTTGGTGCCGATGATTACTTGACGAAGCCTTTCAGCTTGAAGGAATTGACTGCCAGGGTCCAATCCCATCTCAGAAGATACCATCGCTATACAAGGAAGCATGAAAATGAAGAAATCATCCGCTATAAACACGGATTGGCCATTGATTTTCTAAATGAAGCCGTCTTTCTAGATGAGGAACTTATTCCACTCACAGCAAAAGAGCAGGAAATTTTATTTTTACTGGCCAGAAATGCATTCATCACTTTTGAAAAGGCTAAGATCTACGAGCATGTATGGCAACTGATGAATGTCGACGGCAATAACACGGTTACGGTTCATATTAAAAGCCTGCGCACCAAACTAATTGATACGGGCAAACAGGCGAAATTTATCCAGACCGTTTGGGGTGTCGGGTATCGTTTCATCGGGGAGCAAACAAGATGAAGATCAAATATTGGCTGATGATTAGTTACCTCCTCGTCATGTTGTTACCCGTGGCTGCTGCTTACCTGCTCTATGTCAGTCTCAGTGATTATGATGATAAGCAGGATATTACAGATTTCCTTCAGTTTCAAGATGTCGCTAACAACCTGGAAGATGTGCTCAACGATGTGTCCTTGTATACAATTCAGTCAGAAGAAAACTATGAGCCGTTAAAACGTTACACTAATGAGAACCTAAAAATCGATTTATATCGGTATGATGGCATTCATTTATATTCATCCATGACTCCTTCAAGTGCAACACAATTGTATAAGCCGAATAAAGATGTCTTGTTCCAAAATTTAAATGAATACCAAAAAAATCCGCGTACCTATTCATTAAAAAGATTAGTTTTTGATGAGCAGGAGCAGCTTGCAGGTTTGTATGAAATTACGATGAGCAGACAAGCTTGGATTGATGCTTCAAACAAAAGTACCACCATGATGGTTGTGCTTTTAAGCACCTTCTTTCTCGCTTTATATGTAATAGTCATTATTGCAATCAACAAGAAACTGAACCGGCCATTGAATCAGCTGCAGCACCATATGACTGCGTTCGCTGCAGGAAAAGAATTGGATCAACGGCTCCAACCATCAAGAGATGAAATTGGGGTACTCATCGAACACTTTGAACAAATGAAAGCACAAATCCTCGAAACAAGAGAAAAATTAGCCAAACAACAGAGGGAAAAAGAATATATGGTGGCATCCCTATCTCATGATTTAAAGACTCCGTTGACCGTGATCCGTACGTATACCGAAGCTTTGGAGAGCCATCATCTAACTCAAGAGGAGCGGGAGGAATACCAGCAAATCCTCTATGAGAAGCTGGAACATATGAAAGAGATGATCAATGATTTGTCGGTTTTTACTGCATTACAATCTGCAGAAAATACGCTACGTCGCGTACCTGTAAATGGAAATGAATTCTTTGATATGTTGTTCTCCGGCTATGAAGAAGCATGTGCGAAAAAGAATATCCATCTTAATGTTGAGACATCGGTGCGGAATGGGTATGTATTAGATCCAAAACAGATGATTCGCGTCGTCGATAATCTCATGGATAACAGCATCCGCTATACACCAGAGGGTAAGTACGTTTGGCTAGCCGGAATCTCAGCAAAAAAGCCACTGCCAAATTGGGTCTTCCCTGAGTTTATCCAAGGACTCGATGATTGGAGAAATGACGGAACCGTTATCATCATTCAGAATGAAGGACAAGGCATGCATCCGAGCCAAATAAACAAAGTTTTTCAGCCTTTTTACCAAAATGAAGCGTCCCGTGGTAAAGGAGCAACATCAGGTTTAGGACTTAGCATCGCAAAAATGATTATGGAAAAACACGAAGGAAAAATAAAAATTTGGTCCATAGAAAGTAAGGGCACATTAATAGCCTGTTGGCTCAAGGAGAGAGGATTATCATGAAACTTACATGGAAAAAAGTTATGCTGATCATGAGTATGTTTGCACTAGTATTAGGAGGATGCTCGCAAAACAATGTTTCTGCGGAAGAAATCATTCACAATGCGATTGAGTCAGAAAAAGATTTGGCCAGTTATTTCGGAAAGTCAGAAATGAAAGTGTATGAAGGTGAAGAGTTGATGGAACATACGGTCATGGAAGAGTATGTTGATGGTATAAAAAGAAAAATTATTAACATTGATCAATTGCTTGAGCAAGAAATAATCGTATTAAACGATGGAGAAAATATGACCATGTACGATGAAGCAACGGGAGAAGCGCATAAAATGATCACGTCTGAGCTCGAAGGCTTTACTGGAGCGGGCCCAAAAGATCAATTCATATCGATGATGGATATGCTAAAAGAATCCCATACACATGAACTGGTTGGCGAAGAAGAAATACTCGGTGATGACACTTACCACATTCGCATGAAAGCAAATGAAAAAAATGGATTAATAGGCGATATGGAATTTTGGGTGGATCAAAAAACATGGTTCATCGTAAAACTTGTCACCGAAACAGGCGATATGAAGGTGGAAGTGACCTATACCGAATTAGATTTTTCACCGAAATTTTCGGAAGATACATTTACCATCGATATTCCAGAAGACGTTGAAATCACCGACTTGGAAGAGGAAGTTGCACCAAACAACGTAACATTGGAAGAGGCGGCTAAAGCATTAGAGCAACCAATCCTTACATTCTCCGAAGATGATGCAAAACTAGACAGTATCACCATGCGTGAACCTCAAGGCGAATTAAATCGTTATGAAGTAGACATGACCTTCAGTTCCGAGGAAGGGGCACCATTATTTATGTTATCTGTTTTCCCAACTCCAGAAGATATGCCAATCTCTGAATCTGATGTAGAGGTACGAGGAAATGATGCTGAATATGAGGAAATGATGGACGCTTACCTCTGGGATGAAGACGGACTGCGTTACAACCTGATGGTTGTCAATCCAGACATAAAACAAGAAGAGATCCTTGAAATTACGGAAAACATGGTCCTTAGTTCTGAAGAGTAGGCTTTCAATAGGCTTGATATTGACACAACAATAGCTTGCATACCCTTAAGGGGCTGACTTTTGATGTCAGAGGGCGCGTAAGGATGTCTCACGTGCCCTCGCGGGAGGTTTTAGACTTCGAGAGGGCATGTGAGATGGACTCACATGCCCCCATTGGCGCTTTTTCACTTCATGAGGGAACGTGAGAAACCCTCACATGACCCTGCGGGAGATTTCCCACTTCAAGAGGGAATACAAAATCTATATTGCATCGGAAACCACCCTAGCAGACGTATTAAACCTAGCTGCTAGGGTGATCTTTATTCTAATAGCAATCTACAATTCCCATTCCCAACGATAACTTTAAATCCTGCAACACACCCCCAGTCTCCTTGAAAAATATCTCTAATATGACAATCATTGTCACCTCCTTGAAATACTTCTCAGACATTTCTCATTTAATTCTAACTTTTCTATTGTTTTCTTATAATGGTTCCCTAATCTTCCCGTGGAATAATGGTGGTAACAGGGAAGGAGGTGTTGCAGCATGACTTACTTTGATGGATTGACGCCAGCTGCAGCTGAAGAGGTTACTTCTTATAGTTACAGCAACAGCGATAGTGAAAGCTTCAGCTATAGCAATAGCTACAGCAACAGTGATTCCTAAACTACAACATTGAACGAAGAGAGGAGGGAACTGCAAATGACTTATTTCGATGGACTGACACCAGCCGCGGCTGAAGAGGTTACTTCTTATAGCTATAGCAACAGCGATAGTGAAAGCTTTAGCAATAGCTACAGTAACAGTGATTCCTAAACTAAAGCGTTGAATTAAGAGAGGAGGGAACCGCAAGATGACTTACTTTGATGGATTAACACCAGCTGCGGCTGAAGAAGTCACTTCTGTAAGTTACAGCAACAGTGATAGTGAAAGCTTCAGCTATAGCAACAGTTACAGTAACAGCGATTCTTAAATGCCAAAGGCTTCTATACAGGAATAAACAAGATGCGGCTCCTGACTCAGAAGGGGCCGCTTTCTTCACAAAGGGGTGAGCAGTTTGATGAGGCAACGGAATAATAAAAGAAAAAAACACTCCCGGCAAAAGTTCAGGGATTTATGGAAAGTTAGAAACATAGAGGATAACCTTATTTCCGAGTCCCCACCTGTCCCTGTAAAAGAAATATTCCGCAGGTTCTGGCCATATGCCAAGCCATACCGTTTCTGGATTCTATTTAGTTTACTGTTGATTATTTTACAGCCAGTCGTCCAATCAGGTACTGTTTGGCTCTTGCAGGACTTTATCGATCACGTTCTGGTCCCTCAACAATTTAATGCCATCTACGGAATTATTCTAGCGTACTTCTGCCTGACAGTTCTTCGCGGGACTTTATATTTCGGTGGTACGTATATGTCCAATTGGGTCGGGGAGAATTTTATTCTTTCATTGCGAAAAGGGCTGTATGAACATTTACAAGGTCTATCGCTCCACTTTTTTGAAAAACGGAAACTTGGTGATATCATTTCACGGATGTCGAGTGATATTGCTTCCATTGAACGGCTGATTATTACAGGAGCGACATCGGCTGTATCATATTTTAGTCAGCTCATTGTTTTTATAACCATGCTGTTTTTCATGCAATGGAAATTGGCTTTCGTTTCACTAATCGTCGTACCTTTATTTTATGTAGTGACACGGTTTTTCTCGAAAAGAATTAAAATGGCCTCGCGGGAAAGGACCCGTCGAGAAGGGGCAATCAACTCCATTTCAGAAGAGAGTTTTTCAAATATTGCCTTGATGCAAGCGTATAACCAACAAGAGGCAGAAGCTGAACGTTTTGATCTGCAAAACCGACGCAGCTTTGATGCCAAAATGTTGAAAGTCCGTCTGAAAGCCGCATTTTCTCCAGTCGTCAGTCTGATTGAAACGTTCGGAACACTCGCTGTAATGGCTGTTGGAGCGATGCTTCTCATTCAAGGTGAGCTCACCATCGGAGGCCTGGTAGCTTTCATGACATTATTAAATAAACTTTACCGACCGGTCCGCGGTCTCAGCAGATTACTGAATACGATTTATTCCGCATCTGCAAGCGCCGAGCGGGTCATTGAATTTATGGACGAAAAACCAATAATCAAAGAAGCTCCCTATATTATGGAAGAGCCAACGGGCCGTGTAGAGTTTGATCACGTTTCCTTTTCTTATCCAGGCAAAAAGAAAAAAGTATTGTCTGACGTCACATTTTCCATTGAACCCGGTGAATCTGTCGCTCTTGTCGGGGCAAGCGGAACCGGCAAATCCACGATTGTGAAATTGTTGATGCGTTTTTACGATCCGACAGAAGGAAGAATCCTTGTCGACGGAAATGTGATTAAAGGAGTGAGTCTTGAATCACTCCGGGATAATGTTGCTGTCCTTTTCCAGGAATCCTTGATCTTTGATGGGACTGTAAGAGAAAATATCGCCTATGGAAAATCTGAAGCGACTGATGAGCAAATCGTAGAAGCCGCCAAAAGAGCCGGGGCGCATGACTTCATTATTGAATTATCGGAAGGATATGATACCCACGTCGGCCAAAAAGGCAGAAATTTATCCGGTGGTCAACGCCAGCGAATTGCTATAGCAAGAGCCATTATCCGCAATGCATCCATCTTAATCCTCGACGAACCAACAGAAGGGCTTGATGCAAAATCTGAACAGCGGGTTATGGATCCTTTGAAACAATTAATGCAAGATAAAGCAACTCTCATCATTACACATAATTTAAGAAGTGCTGCTAGAGCGGACAGAATTCTCTATCTCGAAGACGGCAAAGTAATGGAGAACGGAACACATGAAGAATTGCTCGCAAATGGTGGAAAGTATGCGGAACTGTTTGATGCACAGCCAGAAGCTAAAAAACATTTGCAGGCAGTTCCAAACTAAAAGGAAATCAATAATATTTAAGGAGCTGAAACATCATGCTTTTGAATAACTTGAAATGGACAGACAACAAAGAAATGATTGAACCTCTTCAAAAAGGGGAAACACTCATCCCTGGCTACACCGTCATCCACCACATGCGGCGAGGCCAGGATTGTGACGTCTATTATGTTTGGAGTGAAGAGAAGCTTACAGGTTGTATCGCCAAGACCTTGCAGCCCGCTTGCGCAACGAGCGAAATAGCAAAGCAACGTCTGATTCAGGAAGGGGAGTACCTGAAGAAACTCTCCCATCCAAACCTTGTCCGCGGCTATGAAATTGTGAAAATACCAGTACCGGTCCTGATACAAGAAACCTTAACAGGAGAAACACTTTCCCGTCTGGTCAGGAATCTCGCAGCCGAAGATACCTATCTGCCGGCGAAACAGTTGGCACATCTCGGCATGCAGCTCACCTCGGCCGTCCACTATCTTCATTTGAATAATATTTTACATCTTGATTTAAAGCCCTCAAATATTATTTCCCAACCTCCACTTGCCAAAGTCATCGACCTTAATTTGGCAGCACGTCCTGGAGAGGTGAGGAAAGGGATTGGGACAAAACAATACATGTCGCCGGAACAGGCACGAGGAGACAAACTGACTCCAGCTGCTGACGTATGGGGAATCGGTGCAGTCCTCTATTTTGCTGCAACAGCTAAACGTCCATTTCAATCTATGGAGGATGGAAGTTTCGAACAGCTTAAAAGGGCTGCTCAACCCGTACAAAAACATCGGGAATTAGATGAAGATTTCGCTCATTTAATAAACCGCTGCCTGGATTTACAACCTGGCAAGCGGCCCACAACATTCCGGATTCATGAGTTCTTCCTCAATTATCTGGAGAGTCATTAAAGAAAAATACAGTCCACCCGCTCAATGTTGTGGACTGTAGATTTTTTTCAAGACAATTTGAAGAGTTTTGTAAATAACTTATTCTTTTCCCGCGGATTTGCACTTTCTTTTCGTTTTTCCTGCATTTCATTCATCGTTTTCAACAAGTATTCATCTCGTTTTCTCTCATAATCCCTTTGTTCCTTCATCGTTTCATCCACCTGTTCAGAGGTAACAGCTAGTTGCTGTTGTTGTTCCAATATCTCTTCGTATACGTTCATCCGTTCATGCATCTCGGTCATCAATTTCATGAGCTTTTTATTCTGGTCTACAAGCATATGAACCTCTTTCATCATTTGCTTTGATAAATGTTGATCACGTTCAGCTTCTTCTTTTTCTATGTGAACATTTGCTTCATACTCGTTCCTCAACAAGAGTTTCACCTGTCCATGCTGGTGTCCCTGTTCCAATAGAGTCCGGATTCTTTTTATCGTATCCAGCGAACTTTCATGAATGAGATAGGCTTTCTTTTCGCCTCGCTTCATAGCCAGATAAGATCCATATTGCCTAGCATAGCGTCTGACTGTTTCTGGAGGTATGTTCACTTTTTGGGATACTTGCGAAATTGGCATCCATTCGTTCATTCCGTTCATTACCTTTACCCCCTCATGAGTTCATAATCTATTACTATATGAATACAACTTTTTTCGTTGATTTCCTTCTTCCAGCTCCTAAAAACAGTTCGACATAATATGGCAAAAAATAAAAGAGGCTGGGACATAACTAGCCGAAAACAGTAATTAAAAAGGATCCAAGCAATCAAAACTTTGCTAGGATCCTTTTTTGAGTCAAATTTATCATTATCGG
>NZ_JBHUDE010000149.1:0-30531 GCF_042678205.1 Oceanobacillus luteolus | reverse complement strand
CAGCGGAATGTCGTGTACCAAATAAAACTAAATAAATCATAACAATAGTCCACATCTAAAATGATATGCTTCCAATACAGTGGACAGAGAAATAATAAAAATTCTCTACTACTGTATTGGGGGCATTTTCTATGTCTAAAAGGAGAAGTAACCATACTTTAAATGAAAGGATAGAGGCAGTATTACGTGTGATGGAGGGGAGCGTGTCTGTAAGCAGGATTGCTAAAGAATACGCTGTCGACCGAACGACGATTAACGTATGGGTTCGCAAGTACAAAGAAAATGGGGGCGATGGTTTAAAGGATTCGAGGACATGGAAGGGATATTCCAGCGAGCTGAAAAGGGAAGCTGTTGAATTTTATTTAAATGGAGAAGGCAGTTTGAGAACGACTTGTGAAAAGTTCAATATTTCATCTCATTCGGTTTTATGTCAATGGATAAATCAGTATACTAGTGGGAAAGAGATAAAATCTACTAGTAAAGGAAGAGGAACCGTGAAAAATAGATGTTAGATAAATGAAACAGTTTGGATGACACAGAAGGCAATTGCGGAATTATATCAATCGACTAAGCAGAATATCAGCCTACATATAAGAAATATCTTTGAAGAGAAGGAATTAGATGAGGATTCAGTTGTCAAGTTTTACTTTACAACTGCAAGGGATGGTAAAAATTATAAGACGAAACACTACAATCTTGAAATGATCCTCGCAATCGGCTACCGTGTTCGTTCCCATCGAGGCACACAGTTCCGTCAATGGGCAACAGAACGCTTAAATGAATACCTTGTCAAAGGTTTTACAATGGATGACGATCGGTTGAAAGAAATGCGTAATTTTGGACAGGATTATTTTGATGAGTTACTGGAACGAATCCGTGATATTCGTGCCTTAGAGAAAAGATTCTATCAAAAAATTACAGACATTTACGCTACATCAGTAGATTATGACCCTAAAGCGGAAGTAACACAGGAATTCTTTGCAACGGTTCAAAATAAATTACATTTTGCAATCCATGGGAAACGGCTGCTGAGCTCATTTAAGATAGAGCAGATGCAGAGATGGAAAATATGGGTCTTACTTCTTGGAAAGGTGATAAAGTACGCAAGCGAGATGTTACTGTTGCTAAAAACTACTTGTCTGAAAAAGAGTTAAAGTCGCTTAATCGAATTGTTACAATGTATTTAGACTATACTGAGGACCAAGCGGAGCGACAACGTCCAATGTATATGAAGGATTGGATGGATAAATTAAATGCATTTCTACAATTTAATTATCGTGATATTCTTGAAAATACTGGAAAGGTATCGAAAGCCGTTGCAGATGAGATTGCGACTCAAGAATATGAGAAATTTAACCCGTATTGAGCAGAGTTCATTTGATGATTTTGATAAATTTATTGAGAATAATAATTTGAAGAGGTAGTTTTGTGGTTATAGGTAGTTACAAACTTCTCACCTACGTGGAATTTTCTACGAGAGTGATGATTATTAAGTGGTGGTAATATTAATCTTACCACTAAAAATAGTGAACCGTATCACAAATAGTGGTATACAGAGAGTGGAATTAGTTTTGGATAGTTTAACAATTAATGAAATGTTAAAATAGTTGTAGAAGAGATACTGTTTATTAACGGTATCTTTATTTTTTGGTTATAGGAAAGTGGGTGTTTTATGGAGATAATAGCATTTATTATAATCATTTTATTCGCTTCCGTACTTCAAACGAGTACAGGATTCGGATTTTCAATTTTGGCTACTCCATTCCTTCTATTAATATTTGAACCTATTGAGGCAATTCAAATAAACTTAATATTGTCTTTAATTATTTCTAGTGCATTAATAATGAAAATTAGAAAGGATATTGATTTTGGCATCCTTCGAAGATTTATGGTAGGAAGTGTTACTGGTCTGCCCATTGGAATTATGATCTTCTTGTTAGTTGAAATAAATAGATTAAAGTTGGGAGTGAGCCTTATTATCATAGTATTAACAATAATGCTCATTCTTAAGTTCCGAATTAACCAAAATAAGAAGAAAGATTTAATTGTTGGTGGACTATCAGGTTCATTCACAACAAGTATAGGTATGCCCGGACCGCCATTATTATTATATTTTTCAGGAACAGAGACTCAAAAAGAAAAATTAAGAGGTACTACACTAGCCTTTTATTTATTTATATATTTTGTTAGTTTAATCATCCAAGTTACTTTTGCTGGAACAAATAAGACAATCTGGGTATCGAGTTTATGGGCCTTACCTTTGGTATTTGTAGGATTGTACTTGGGACAACTATTATTTAAAAGGATTAATCAAAATATTTTTCGAATATTTACATATATAATCTTATTGTTTACGGGGATTTACTTGCTGATTGAGAGTTTGAGATGATTATAATCAATAAGGTAACAATATCTGTTCTACCACACCAAAATGCTGAGCCGTACCATAAGTAAATGAGGTTTTTACTGTATTTTAATGATAAGACGGAGAAAAGCATTTGTAAAATAATGACTTATCTCCGTCCTTTTCTGCTAATATGGTTATAATCATTAGTTATGTTTTTTTGTATTAATATAGTGGGGGGAAGAAAATGGGGGTTACTGTCAACAAACTTTTATTAATTGGAACGTTAGGCTTAGTATTAGGCGGTTGTTCTGAGATGACTGACGAGGAAGATAGTTTCGAGAAGATAACGGACGAGACATGGGTAGAAACTGTAGAATTAGATGAAGAAATTGAAGAAAGAAGTATTGTAGCGGATGAAATCACAACAACCTTCTATCCGGAAGTAAATAGACTAAGAAATCTTACCGAAGAAGATCTAGAGTGGTACGACATTATTATGACAAGATTAAATGCTATAGATGATTTCTCAGGTGATCGGGAAACTGTATACGAGATAGCCAAAGAATACGGAGAAGATCCTGAAGAGCTGTGGTCTGATTGGTTAGAGATCGTTAGTGCAAAATGGTATGGTGACATGGGTAACTATGCTATTTTATCAGAGAATTCTCATAAATTAACTACTGAAATCCTCGAAAAAAACATCGTGGGAGAAAATATAGAATCACTTGGCGGTGGATCTACCTTTGACGATGAAAAATTAACCACATATGCACATCAAGAGATATCCGTTGATGGAGAAACTTACAGAATTTCCTACATAATTGAACACAGAGATGATTTTAAGATCGCTGAAATAACTGAGTTTAAAGTTAACGGGCAAAAAATAGATTTATAGATATACTTTATATAGTGTAACTGGAGGAGTCAGTAATCATGCGCTGACTCCTCACCATAAACAAACTAATTACTATAGTTTATTGATACGATAGTCTATTTTGAAAAGACCTCAAACCAGCTTCTGCAACTTGTACATCATGAGGCACAGTACTTCCACTGACTCCAATTGCCCCTACTACCTTATCGTCGATGACAAGAGGGATTCCTCCTCCAAAGACGACAAGCCGCCCATTATTTGTTGTATTCAACCCGTAAAGTTCAGCTGCAGGAACAGTTGCATCAGCTAGATTTGCTGTTGGCATTTTTAATGCTACAGAGGTCCATGCTTTATTTTGAGCAATGTCGATACTTGCTAGCCATGCATCATCCATCCGGTGTATTGCAATCAGATTTCCTCCATTATCCACTACGGAAATTACCATAGAAACCCCAAGCTTATTTGCTTCTTGTTCAGCACCTGCAATAATTTCCTTTGCCAGTTCTAATGTAATGTTAGTCATATGTTTGCCTCCTCATTTAATAACTTATTTATTAATCCAATTCGGCATGTCTAAGATCTGGTTGAGATACAATCACCTTGTTCCTTGCTAGCTACCATCTCCTATTCTTTTTCCCTTACGAGATTTCTTACTGGTGCAAATCTATATCTTAATCTGCAACAGTAGTTAAACTAACATTCTCTATCTTTATACAATTCTAAAGTGTATTTCCTTTTAGTGGAAGAACGCACTTTTTTGTGAGAAGGTTACTTAAAGGATACTTTTAGAATATAGGGAAGGGGAGGAGCGAATGGAACAGTTAAGGTCTGAAGTTAAAAGGAAAATTGCAAATGGTGAGTTTAATTGTGAAAAGGAATTAACCTTATCCCTTTTTAGTGGTAAATGGAAAATAATCATTATTTACTATCTAGGTACAGAAGGGAAATTGCGATTTAGTGAGATTAAACGATTGCTTCCTAAAATTACACATAAGGTATTGACCACTCAAATTAGGGAGTTGGAAGAGGATGGGATTATACACCGTCAAGTATTTCCTGAAGTTCCTCCGCGGGTGGAGTATTCATTGACAGAATTAGGTAAAAGTCTCATGCCGATCATTCTACTAATGGAAGAGTGGGGGAAGAAAAATATTAAGTACTATTTGAGCTAAATGGCTATTCTTGTAAAAAATACACTTGTCAACAAAATCGTATACATGTATACAAATGCGTAAACTTTATGTGTACAAATATGTTTACGTGTATACATATTTGTACACTCAGTGTTATATCAACATGTATACAAAAATGTAGTTATTGTTTACGAAAATGTATACAATCAGAGTGAGTTTGTATACAAGTTTACAAATTTATTTCAAATCAGTATTTATCATTGAAGAATCTATTAAACTCATATATGCTTTTTATACACAGAAAGAGTTTACATAGAGAATAGTTTAAAGTGAAACTCACTTTGTGTGTTTATTACATTGAATGTTTGTAACAGAATCTGTGATTAAGGGTTTTAGATTCTTCTTAGAAATAAGTATTGTCTCTCATAATCGGATAATGCGAGGAAAAATATTAATTGAAAAGGAATGATGATGGATGACTAAATCGAGAATTGCAGCAGTTGATGTTGGTAATGATTCAATCAAAGCAATCTTTGGAGAATTAGATTATGAAGTGAATATCCCGAACATCATAGCGAGGGATACAGAAGATCGTCCAGTTATTGGAATCGAGGAATTAGATAATAAAGATCCTCTAGAGGGCATCCATTTAAAAGTACATTCTCCAGCTCTAAAGGAAAATAATGCAATTTACCGAGTGGGTCATCTAGCGACTAAAAGTGGTAGTGCAGAAGAGTTGGATCCAGGAAGCAGCAAATCAGAAGAAGACCAACCACTAGTGATGCTGTTGGCTACGTTGGCGTTGGATGCAGCAAGGGAAGAAAATCAGTCGGTTTTCCCACGCGAAAAAAATGTTATCGATGCTAATTATACATTAGGAACTGGCCTCCCCCTTCGTGAAGTGAAAGAAGGTAAGGATGTTGGATATCGTTCGAAATTGGCAGGATCTGTACACCAGGTAGAGTTTCTTGTTACACCAAAGTTCCAAGGGTTAAAAGTGAACATTAAATTTAATGAAGTAAAAGTGTACCCGGAAGGCTTTGCTGCTTATATTAATCTTGTGATGGACAATGACCTTAAAGTTATTAATAAAGATTTAATTGATAAGAGAATTCTAATCCAAGACATTGGTGGCTTATCAACGGATATAGCGGTAATTCGTAACCGGAATGTTGATGATGATAAAGCGCAAGGATTTAATCTCGGCGTTTCTGAAGCACTAGAGTCGATAAGAGAAGAAATAAGGTCTAAACACGGAATAGAATTAGATAGCCGTCGTGATGTCGTTGATATCATCACAAGAAAAAATAACCGTAATCATATTATGGTTAAAGGAAATCGTACTAGCGTTCATGATATTACAGACCACATCCTGCTGGAATTAGCTAAGAAGCAATATCGTTTACTACGCAATATGTGGCTTAAAAATTCACAAACAGAGATTTGTTATTTCGTTGGTGGTGGATCGAACGTATTGAAGGATTATTTAAAAACATTAAATAATAATCTGGACGGATATAATATCGAATTCTTTGAAGATGAAAAAGAGAGCATTTGGATGATGGCAAACGCATATTATAAGCTTATTACCGATCATGTAAGAAAGACAGAGAAGAAAAAGGCACCAAAAGAGCCAGTAAAAAAATAAAGTAAGGTGATCTTGTGAAAAAGTCTGTCTCAAATGAGGTGAAAAGGGGCCAAGCGATTTCTTTTCGCGTCCCCTCTGATACGCCTGATCATTTATTAAAGCATCTCCAGAAATTAAAAGAAACGGAAAGAAGGAATTTTTCCAGTAAGATTGCTGAGTTTGTATTGCAGGGGGTTGGTCAATCCCTCTCAAGGGAAAAAGAAGTGATTACTATTCCCCTCCCCCACAAATTAACGAAGCATCAGAGGAATTGGCTAAAACATGAACATTCGGAGGCATTGCTGGGGAGCATTGTTTATCAGCTATTATCAGATCCTGCCCGAGCAGCTTCCTTGCTTGCATCATTGAATAGTAGTTCCCTGGATATTGATGAAGCTTTATATCTCCAAGAAGAAATTGACATGGGAGTACCTCCAATAGAAGAAGTAAACATGGAAACCCCCTCCCCTTCTTCAGAGAAAACGCCTTCAGCAGATGACTTGAATCCGTCAGACGACGATATCGATTCATTTGTATTGGAGAAAGTGAATGAGGATGATTCCGCTAACACGGAAGAAGACGACTCCGAAGAGGATTTGGATAGTCTTTTAGGGGATTTTCTAGCAGAAATGAATAAATAAATGGTATGAATAGATAGGATTATTGGTATTGCACAATACGCAAAACCAATAATCCTATTTTGTGTGGAAGCTATCGTTGAATAATCATTAATCTCATTTAATAAAGTATATCATGACAAGACTTTTAAGAGTGGAATTGCTTCAATTTCCAGTATAGGACTACATTGGAAATTGTTGGTCTATTTGAGGAAATGTATGATAAACTCAATGACGGTGCAGTTTTAAGCTATGGAGGGGATTTAAATGAAAACGGTTAGTCCGATGCAACCGATGACGCCAACAAGTGACCCATGGGAAGCTTATATGGATATAGAACAATTTGGAAAAATGACGTTATCAAATATTGAATTTACCACGACAGTGATGTGTAATATGCGTTGTGCGCATTGTGCAGTTGGTTACCAACTGCAGCCGAGTGATCCGGATGCACTGCCAATTGAATTAATGCTGAAGCGATTGGATGAAGTACCTCATTTACGTACGCTCAGTATTACAGGTGGCGAGCCGATGATGAATAAAAAGTCTGTTAAAAACTATGTCGTCCCCTTGCTGCGATATGCAAAAGAGCGAGGTGTGAAGACACAGCTGAATTCTAACTTAACTTTACCGTTTAATCGATATGAAGAGATTATACCTTATCTTGATGTGATGCATATATCACATAACTGGGGAACAGCAGAGGAGTTTGCTGAAATCGGATTTGCAAACATGGATCGGAAAGCTCCCATCGAGCGCAGGAAAAATTTGTTTGCCGTCATGATTGAAAACTCTAAGCGACTTGCTGATCGAGGTGTAATGGTATCAGCAGAAACAATGTTGAACAAAAGGACATTCCCTTATCTCGAACAAATCCATGATCAAATTGTAAATGAAATGGGATGTGTCCGTCATGAAATTCATCCGATGTATCCCGTTGATTTTGCCAGTAATTTAGAAACGTTGACGCTGGATCAAATGAGAGAAGGAATCATTCGCTTGCTGGACCATCGCCAGAAAGATATTTGGATGTTATTTGGTACGTTACCTTTTTATGCATGCAACAGTGATCCAGAGGATTTAGAGTTACTCAAGCGTTTGTACCGGGAAGAAAATGTATCATTAAGAAATGATCCAGACGGACGTTCCCGCTTAAATGTAAATATTTTCAGTGGAGACATTATTGTAACCGACTTTGGCGATGAGCCAACGCTTGGCAATATCCAGACGACGACCTTACTTGAGGCTTATGATAAATGGATGGGCACCAAAACGGCGAAAAGTTTGAATTGCCACTGTCCTGCAGTAAAATGTCTTGGTCCGAATATCTTAGTGAAAAACACGTATTACGAAGATGTTGATTTCAGTAAAAGAAAAGCGAGTATTACAGCCCCTTAAATTGGTATGAAACCAACTTAAAATTAATGTTGATAAGCTTTTAGTAGAGTGATCCACTAAAATTGGTGAATCACTCTATTTTTATTGAAATCTTTCTCCCGGTATATACCAAATATAACCTCAAATCCCTCACCAATCTAGTGCTTATTCAAATAACGGTGCTAGAATGATATACTCATTTAAAAAGATTACTAACTTGAGACTGAAGTGCTCAAAAACAATGAAATGGCAATGACGAAGGGTGATGGGTTTTATTGCGTAAATTAGCTATCGTAATCTTCATTTGTGTTTGTCTTACCCTATCTTATTTTACGATTGTGTCAGCAAGTAAAGTGTTTAAGACGGATTGGGAGTTGCCTCAATCAACGGAACAGGTGGATACGAAGCAACGACTCGTATTAATCACTCAGGAACTTGAGACTCCTTTTTGGGACAAGGTTGCAACTGGTGCAATGGATGAAGCGGAGAAGGAAGGGGTTAGTCTAGAAGTTTGGGGAAGCTACGGCAACAATCAAGAAGAGTTTTTGAAGCAAATTGAAATCGCTATCTATTCACAAATGGATGGAATTATTCTACAAGGGCTGGACACAGATGAGTTTAAAAACTTGACCAAAATAAAAGCTGCTTCATACGGAATTCCTATTATAACTGTTGCCAATGATGTTACGATGGGAGATAGTCTTAGGAAATCATATGTAGGATCGAACCATTATGAAGCTGGAAAAATGATTGGGGAGCAATTAATAGCAGATATGGGCACGGTTGGAGAAGTAGCTGTTATGATTGATAAACAGCATCAATACTTCCAAGAACAGCGATTAGAAGGCATTAGAGAGGTGCTGCAAAGGTATCCAACTATCGATATTCATTATATTGAAACAGAGGATACGAGGAAAGAAGTCATTGCAACTACGAAAGATGTCTTGAACCGAAATCCTAATATAAATGCTTTTATCGTAGTCAACGTGGAAATACTTGCTGCCATGATTAATGAGATAGAAAGAAGATCACAAATTGAGCCTTATTTTATTTATTCTTTTGATGATGATTATGAATCAATCACATTACTAAAACAGGGCAAGGTTGATGGAATCATTGAGCAGGCCCCTGAAGAGATGGGAAAGATGAGTGTGAAGCTGATTTTGGACTGGCTTAATAATAAGAAAGTGCCCCTTGATTTGGAAGGATATCAAACGGACATTAAGATTATAAAGGCGAATGATGAAAAATGAACAGTATCCAGAAAAAGATACTGGTACTCGTAATAGCTGTTTTGTTCATTATGGTGATTATTTGGACTTCGTTAACCTATTACAATCAAAAAATGCAGTACCAGTACAACAATATACTAGAACGCTATTTAATAATGAATGAGGTAACTAATGAAAGTCAGCAAATTGTGGCAACCCTCAATAATTATATCATTGATCCAACAGCAGCTAATTTGGATGAGATAAATAAAAGTAAAACTAAGATCCTCAGCACGAAGGACGAGGTCATGAAATTCAGGAATACGGATAATAATTATGTACTGACAAGCTATGAAAATTTAATAGATAGTTTAGTTGAAATCATGGAACAATCTGTTTTGGCACGTTCAGAGCAACAAACAGAAGATTATTTGAATGCGCTGTCAGAGGCAAGTCGTATTTCAAAATATATTTCTGAAATGACTCTTACGATCATCGACAAGGAACTCAATACGTATGAACGTGTTTACCGCAGCATGATTAACAATTCAGAGGAGTTACTCAAACTGGGAATTTGGTTATTACCTCTAATTACGATGTTATTACTGTTATTTGCGCATCTGTTTTCCAAAAGAATAACAAAACCAATCAATGAATTGACTCAAGCAGCACATGAGCTGTCTTTAGGACGTTTTGATTTAGAGGTGGAGGTTAATTCAAATGATGAAATCTCATTTTTAGCTAAAATGTTCGATAAGATGCGGATTAATATTAATAATTATTTATCTGAAATCAAACAGAAGGCACAGTTGGAAAATGAGCTTCAGCAAAGCAAACTGTTACTGCAAGAAAGTCAACTTCGTAGTTTGCAAAGTCAAATCAACCCTCACTTTCTTTATAATACACTGGACATGCTATCTAAAAAGGCATATATAGAAGATGCAGAAGAAACTAGTGATCTGTTAGTCAATGTTGCAGAGCTTCTGCGCTATAATCTGAACAAGCTGGAGAATTCCGCCTCGCTTTTTGAAGAGGTGCAGGTATTGAATCAATACATGAATATACAAAATATAAGATTCATTGATCGGCTGCAATTTCATTTGGATATTGATGAATCGTGTTTAGACGTACAAATTCCTCGGTTAACTTTACAGCCGATTGTTGAAAACGCTATCATACATGCGATCGAGCCGGTTGAAGATGGAGGAAGTATTTGGTTCCGCATTATCGAGGAGCTTGAACATGTGAGAATAGAAATTGAAGATGATGGGCCGGGGATGACGGAAGAAAAAGTACAGCAGATGCTTCAATTGAAAAAGACAAAGTCGGAAGGGCATTTTACGGGAATCGGGATTAGTAATGTCGTGAAACGATTAAGTTTGTTCTATAACAATCATGATGTTTTTGATATCGAAAGCAAAGTGGGAATCGGAACAAAGATTATTTTGAAAATACCAAAAACGGGGAGAGTGGAAGACAGTGAAACGACTCCTGATAGTTGACGATGAACAGATTGTGAGGGAAGGATTACAAGCAATAGTATCCAAGAACTTCCCCGAGATTCAAATTGAAGATGCAAGAAATGGGAAGATTGCATTAGAAAAGGCTATTACATTTCAGCCAGAATTGGTGTTGATGGATATTAAGATGCCGGGAATGAACGGCCTTGAAACGATACAGAAAATGATGGAAATAGATCCCTATATCAAGTTTATCATGATTACGGCCTATGCTGAATTTGATTACGCCAAATCGGCAATGAAGTTAGGTGTGAAAGATTACTTGCTCAAGCCAAGTAAAGCAAGTGAAGTCGTAAAAGCGGTCAGCAGAGTGATGAGCAAAATAAAAGAGGAAAAGAAATTAAAGGAAAAGAGCATCCAGCAACAAACTGTTTTACAGAAGGCATTAACAATCGTAGAAACGGATGTTGTAACACAGTTATTATTCGACCATGTACATGAAGTCCATTTGGAGGAGTTAGTGGAATTATTAGATACACCGATGACAAGTGAAAAGTTTGTGATGAGTATCTTATTACCGCATGATTCAAAAAGTCTGTATGCAGAAATTAAACAACGTGTCAGAAAAATAGGAAGTGCATGGGTTGGTACATTGTATGGACGACAAATCCCTATTATTGTGTTTAGGAAACCTGATGAGTCTTTTCGCTCTCAAGCGATTACACTTGCAAGAGAGGTTTTATCTGTAGCAACCACAACTGATAAAGAAGGTTGGTTCATCGGAATAGGGAATGTCTGTCATTCATTGGACACGATACGTCAATCGTACCAAGAATCACTTATAGCTACGAAAGACAGCTCCTTACCTGTAAAATATCGTTTTTATTCTGATATTCCAGTAGCTGATACGATTAATAAAGGATATCATTCGAAAAAGCATGAAAGTCAATTGTTTGATCAAATTCGAAATGGTCAATGGCAGGATATTTCCGAGGAAATAATAGGTATTATTGAGTTTCATGAAAAAAACGGTGTCCATCTTTTAGAAGCCCAGCAACGAGTCTTGGAAATACTATGGGTTGCCTCAAGGGTGTTGAATGAGATCGGAGTTGAACTAGATTCCCCTTTATATTTTGTACAAATAAATGATTTTAAACAATTGCGAACGGAGTCGCTTCATTTGCTCAACCAAATGAAGCAGTCTTTCATCAAATACCAGAACCAAGTGGAAGATGACACGATTAAACAGGTTAGGCAGTATATCGTGGAAAACTCGCATAAACAGATTTCCTTAGATGGGATTGCGCAAAAGTTCAAACTGAGCCCTATTTACATTAGTAAGCTTTTTAAAGAACAGTTAGGTGTGAACTATATTACCTTTTTGACAGAATGTCGCTTAGAGCATGCAAGGAAGTTGATGTTGGATCCTGAAAAAAGTTTAAAGGAAGTTACGTTTGAGATTGGCTATCAAGACCCGAATTACTTTAGCAAGGTTTTTAGAAAAGTATATGGAGTATCTCCGACCGAATATAGAAAGTCGTTGCTGGTTGCTAAGACGGAAAGGACATAGAAAAGGGGTGAATGGAATGAAATCGAGCTATTTGATGGTCAATATCCTGTTTTTGGTCCTCCTAGTACTTCTTTTACTTACATCTTGTGAATCGAATAAAAGCAACACTGTGCATGGTGATGAAAATGTGAAATCCTCATCACAAGTAGAGACTACCAGGAATACGACAGAAGCAGATGATCAAATTACGATTGGCTTTTCTATGGACACTTTAGCAGAGGATAGGTGGGTAAGGGATCGGGAACTGTTTCGTAAAGCGGTTGAGGCATTGGGGGCGGAAGTGAAGATATTTGCTTCTGAAGGAGACGATGCTTTACAAATACTACAAGCAGAAACACTAATAAACGAAGGCATCGATTTATTGGTCATCGTCCCGCATAATGCAGAGTCCACTGCGATGATTGTGAAAAAGGCCCACTCGGCAGGTATTAAGGTGGTATCTTATGACAGGCTAGTTCGTAATTCTGAAATTGATTTTTATATATCGTATAACAATGAAATGATTGGAGAATTGCAAGCTGATGCAATCACTGAACTCGTTCCTGAAGGGAATTATGTCTACATAGGTGGTGCAGACACTGATTACAATGCCCATTTAATTAAAAAGGGAGTATTCAACGTACTTCACCCTTTCATCGAAAAAGGGGATATCAACGTTGTTTATGATCAATGGTCAAAGGATTGGCTACCTGAAAAAGCATATGAAAGTATGGAAGAGGCTTTAAAGGCAAATGACAATGACATTGATGCCGTAATTGCTGCAAATGATGCGACAGCGGGAAAAGCAATTGAAGCATTGGCAGAACAAGGTCTTGCAGGGGCAGTCCCTGTTGCGGGACAGGATGCAGATCTTGCGGGTGCACAACGGATTGTGATGGGGACTCAAACGTTAACCGTATATAAGCCGTTAAAGCCATTGGCAGATCTCGCAGCTGAAGTAGCTGTCAAGCTTGCTAAAGGGGAGGAAGTGACAGGAGAAAGCATGATAAACAATGGAAAATCAGAGGTACCATCGATTCTCCTTGCCCCTATTGTCGTTGATAGCCACAATATAGACGACACCATCATCGCGGATGGCTTCCATTCTAAACAAGATGTATATCAGAAAAACAATGAATGAATTTTAACTGAACCACCAGGTTAAGAACCTGGTGGTTTTTAATGTTTTTCTAGGTATCCAAGTCGAATTTAAAAAAATACAGATAATGATAATTTATTACCACAAGTAAGCGCATACATAGGTTGAAAGGACTGCTATTCTAAAAAAGAAGGTAATGAATATAGTATTCAACAGGGGGGTTAATATGAAAAAGTTTAAATTGGTTTCTGTTTTACTAGTTGCGATACTAATGGCAGTTGTAGCAGTAGGTTGTAGTGATGATGGAGAGACGAGTGCTGAAGGTGGAAATGAAGGATCTAAAGGTGGAAAGGTAAACATTGGAATTGTTTTACCTACCAAAGATGAACCTAGATGGGTTCAAGATGAGGCACGCTTTAATGATGCATTAAAAGACACGGAGTACTCAACAGAGATTTTATTCAGTCAGGGTTCCTCCGCTAAAGAAAAGGAAAATGTAGAAACACTTATTAGTAAAGGTATTGATGTATTGATTATTGCCCCACATGATGGTGCAGCAGCTGGAGCTGCGGTGGAGGCTGCTAAGAAAGATGATATTACTGTAATTGCTTATGATCGACTCATCACAGATACAGATGCAGTTGATTATTACGTAACATTTGACAGTGTTGCGGTTGGTGAAGCTCAAGGGCAATACTTAATTGATAATGCTGGTGACGGAAAAGGAATACCGCTATACCTTTATGCAGGAGCGGCTTCGGATAATAACGCATTCTTATTCTTCGAGGGTGCATGGAATAAGTTACAGCCGAAAATCGCTGATGGAACATTTGTGATTGCAAACTCTAGTGAAGCAGAAAGTCTAAAGGATAAGGCAGAGCTTTCGAGGGATGAATTAGGAAGAATTCTTGGCCAGGTTACGACAAACTGGGATCCGAACGAGTCTAAAAACAAAGCTCAAACGCACTTGACTGCTGCTAGTACAGACTTAAAAGGTGATGTTGCCATTCTTGCTCCGAACGATGGTACTTCCCGTGCAATAGCGGATGTTTTTGGAACTGATCCTGATATTTCAAGCTTTGTAGTGACTGGACAAGACGCTGAGAAGGCTTCTATTCAATATATTATTGATGGTAAACAATCGATGACTGTATTTAAAGATGTACGCACACTTGTTGTCGATGCGATGGGTATGGCTGTTGACATCCTTAAAGGTGAAACACCTGAAACAACAGGTACTTATGATAACGGAAGTAAAGAGGTTTCAGCAAAACAAACAGATGTCATTGTAGTGGAACAAAAGAATGTAAAGAGTGAACTCATTGACTCCGGTTACTATGAAGCAAGTGAATTCTCTGGGCTATAAAACGAAAATAACTAGTAATCTTAAAGAATAGTGATAGATTAACCATCTGTCACTATTCACTTTTACCATAGTTATTTGGTCGAGGAGGAATAAAATGAGCGAATATATTCTCGAAATGAAACAGATCACGAAGGAATTTACAGGAGTCAAAGCGCTCAGTGGTGTGAATTTCAAGGTGGAAAAAGGTGAGATTCATTGCTTGGTTGGTGAAAATGGGGCTGGAAAGTCTACCTTAATGAAAATACTAAGCGGTGTTTATCCATATGGAACCTATGAGGGTGATATTGTATTTAATGGTGAGGTTCAACGATTTAACAAAATCAACGATAGTGTTGAGGCTGGAATCGTCATTATCTATCAAGAGCTTGCACTATTTCCCGATCTTCCGGTATATGAAAATATCTTTATTGGAAACGAAGTGAATCATGGTGGAGTGTTAGATTTTAATCAAACTATCGTTGAATCTAAAAGATTGCTTGAAAAAGTTAATCTTAAAGTGAACCCTGAAACCTTGATTAAGGATTTAGGTGTAGGTAAACAGCAATTGATTGAGATTGCGAAAGCATTGAGTAAAGATGTAAAATTACTGATTTTAGACGAACCGACAGCAGCGCTTAATGAGGATGATAGTGAAAATCTATTAAGCTTGTTGCGCGAATTGAAGAAGCAAGGAATCACCTGTATTATGATTTCACACAAATTGAAGGAAGTGATCTCCATTGCGGATAAGGCAACTGTCATTCGGGATGGAGAGACGATTTGTACCTTAGATGCAGCTAAGGGTGAGATTAATGAGAATACAATCATTAAAAATATGGTTGGTCGTGAAATTGAGGATATTTATCCGAAAAGAGCAAAAAAAGACTTTGGTGATAACGTTCTTGAATTATCCAACTGGACTGCTTATGATCCGCAACTAGGCCGTAACGTTTCCAAGAATGTTAATTTACATGTGAGGAAAGGTGAAATTGTTGGAATAGCGGGCTTAATGGGCTCTGGGCGAACAGAGCTGGCTCTCAGTATTTTCGGGAATTCCAAGTCTTACAAAATACAAGGGGATTTATATGTGGAAGGACGTCCTGTCCTATTGAGGCATACAGAACAGGCTATTAAAGCAGGAATTGCTTATGTTACGGAAGATCGTAAGGGAGATGGGTTATTTTTACTGCAAGATATTAAGAATAATATCTCTGCAGCCAACCTGAAAGGTATATCTGCGAATGGGGTTATTAATGAAAATGAGGAAATCAAAGTTGCCGATCATTATAAAACTTCCATAGGCATTAAAGCTTCCTCCATACAGCAGGTCGTCGGTAATTTGAGTGGTGGTAACCAACAAAAGGTTTCATTAAGTAAATGGCTGTTCGTAGGGCCTAAGTTACTTATCTTAGATGAACCAACGAGAGGAATTGACGTTGGTGCTAAATTTGAAATTTATTCCGTAATGAATGAACTGATAGCTCAAGGCATGAGTATTATTATGATTTCTTCAGAACTTGGTGAAGTTTTAGGGATGAGTGACCGGATTTATGTGATGGCTGAGGGAGAAATCAAAGGGGAGTTGTCGGCTGCGGAAGCCGATCAAGAAAAAATCATGCAACTTGCTACGCAATAGGAGGTTAGTGCAATGAAACTATTGAATGAAGCGAAGCATTTAATTAAAGATAATATCCGGGATTACGGTATGTACATCGCTTTACTCGTGATTATGGTTACTTTTACGATTCTGACAGATGGCCTATTCATGTCATCAAGGAATATTAGTAATTTATTAGATTCTGCTGGGTATATTGCTGTTTTAGCTGTTGGTGTCATGTTAGTCATCGTCATTAGACATATTGACTTATCTATCGGTTTCCTAGCTGGATTCCTTGGTGCGATTGCAGCGATATTACTGATGCAAGTAGGAATGCCAGTTTATATCGTCATTCCAATTATTTTAGTTTTAGGAATTGCTGCTGGATCCATAACGGGTATTCTAGTTGCTAAAGTAGGAATACCTGCCTTCGTTGCTACATTGGCTGGTTGGCTTATTTATCGAGGTGCTATTCTATTAGCAACGGAAAAGACAGGAACCATCATTATTGATGATGATATGTTTAATGCGATTGGAAATGGATATATTCCATCGCTCATGGTAGTTGGTGGAGTTCATCTACTATCTTTATTAGTTGGTGCATTAGCGATTGTGTTCTACATATACAGTATGATTAAAAACCGAAGAAATAAAATAAAATATAACTTTGAAGTGGTATCGAAGGAAATATTTATCCTCCAACTTGTTTTTGTATCAGCTATTATCGGTTATATTACATGGGTATTGGCAAGTTACAACGGATTATCTTGGACAGTCATCATCATGCTTCTTGTGGTATTCATCTATCATTTTATTACAACGAAAACAGTTTTAGGAAGACATATTTATGCGGTAGGTAGTAATCCGGAAGCGGCGCATCTGAGCGGAATCAATGTGAGTAAGATTACATTGCTCGTTTTCGGTTCGATGGGGATGCTATCCGCCTTATCCGGTATTTTATACACTTCCCGTTTACAGTCTGCTACAACAACAGCGGGTACACTATTTGAGCTTGATGCCATTGCAGCAGCCTTTGTTGGGGGTGTTTCCGCTGCGGGTGGTGTTGGTAAAGTAACAGGAGCTATTATCGGTGCACTCGTTATGGCGACATTAACCAACGGGATGAACTTGATGGGAGTAGGGATAGCCCCTCAATATATCATCCGTGGTGGGGTGTTGGCCCTCGCCGTTATATTTGATGTATACACTCGGAAACAGCGAGCATAAAATCAAATTTGAATTCAAGAATGAAACGAGTCAGCTATGATAAATAGTTGGCTCGTTTTTATTAGGAGAAATTCACTCTTTGTAAGAATTAAAGCTTGTGGTTCTTTATCATGCTTTCATAAAATATCCTTTGTTGAAATGAGGAATAATACATGAGAAATTTATTTACTTTTAAGAGCTTGAAAATGAAAATCTTAGGTGGTTTTTCTTTTGTCATTTTATTATTTCTTATCTTTGGTATGTATATCTATTATTCTGTCAGTGATGTTAATATGGATACAGAAAGTATGATTAATAAAGATCTTCAATTGCTGATAGCAAGTGAGCAGATGGCTATTAGAATGGCTAACGGGATTGGATTGGCCAGTGGTTATGTCTTATTTGGTTATAATGATTATAAAGATATATTTGAAGACGAGACAAAGAAGGCCCAACATTACGAAAAGATTGTGCAAGAGATTGGTGCATCAGCTGAATTTGAGGAACTTATCGGACGAGCTGCTGAATGGAGATCGGCTGTGGAACAGGATGTATTTACTGAATTTGAAAATGGCAATATAGAACAAGCTACTTTAAATCTTACGATATCGTCAAAAGAAGCTCGACAAATTATGGAAGGTTTTGAAGAGTTAGCGGTAGAAAGTGAAGTTATCATTCAACATCAAGGTAAAAATATCATCAAAAATGGGAATTTGACCCTCTATATCGCATTAATCGCACTTTTAATCGTCATCATGATCAGTATAGTTGCGGCATTTGTAACTTCCGCTAGCATCACGACTCCAGTTAAAAAGGTAATGGAGCGATTAAAATTAATTGCAAGTGGAAATCTCAGTCACGAACCTTTAAAAGTGAAATCAAAAGATGAGATGGCCCAGCTTGTTATGTCTACAAATGAAATGAGCAAGAATATACGCGACTTGATCAGTGAAATTAACAACGCTTCCCTATCCATTTCAAGACAGAGTGAAATATTATCCCGTTCAGCAAAAGAGGTGGATATCGGTTCCTTACAAATCTCTACTACGATGCAAGAATTGGCTGGTGGAACGGAAACCCAGGCTATAAGAACGAGTGAATTGGCATCCATCATGGTAGCTTTCTCTACAAAAGTTGAAGAGGCTAAAAATAATGGTTATCGAATCCAAAAAGCTTCCAGCGATTTGTTGCATATGACAAATGAAGGCAGTGAATTGATGCGGGCTTCCAGTCAGCAAATGTTCAGAATTGATGGGATTGTTAAGGATGCAGTGGGTAAGGTGAGGGGGTTGGATGAAAAGTCAGATAAGATATCCAGATTGGTTTCTGTTATACAGGAGATCGCTGACCAAACGAATTTACTTGCATTGAACGCTGCAATTGAAGCTGCTAGAGCAGGAGAACAAGGCAGAGGTTTTGCGATAGTGGCTGATGAAGTCAGGAGGCTGGCAGAACAGGTATCGACTTCCGTTTCAGATATTACCTCTATCGTGCATGATATCCAATATGAATCTAGTTTAGTTACAGAGTCGCTCGAGGATGGGTATGTAGAAGTTGCTAAAGGAACGAAGCAAATTGAAACAACACAAGAAACTTTTAATGTAATTGGTCATGCCTTAACAGAAATGACGAGCCATGTTCAAGTAGTATCCAATAACATTTTGGACATAGCAGAGAATACTAAAAAGATGAATGTGTCTGTAACGGAGATTGCTTCTATTTCTGAAGAATCAGCTGCTGGGGTAGAGCAAACTTCAGCTTCATCTGAGCAGATTAGCAATACAATAAAGGAAGTTGCGAATAACGCTAATGATCTAGCCATGTTAGCAGAGGACTTAAATCGCCAGGTGAATCGATTTGTTCACACACCGGGATCCTTCGGGGATAAAAATGGAAGAAGTGGTATTGCTGGAAACAATAATAATGAAGCAGGTAGACAGAAGGATTAAAGTAAAAGATATTAGCACAAAAAAGAGCATTATCGAATCGTCTTCTGAGTAAAATGAAGTACTGATGAACATAAATCAGCAGTTTTATAAGATTACAGAAAAGGTAAGCCGTAAACATGTCCGAAATAGCTGTTATATATGCGAAAAGCTAGGAGGGCCCTCCTAGCTTTATACATTAAAAAGTAAAGCGTGCTACTTGTTCACCTTCAATAACTAACCCTTCTAATTCTCGAAATCCCATCCGCTCGTATACTCGCTTTGCACGTTCATTTGTCGGTTCATAAGAAAGTGAGATGGTCTGATGATGCCCCTCTTTTATTCTCTTGATATCATCAATGATAAGTTTTACGCTCTTTAACCCATACCCCTTCCCTTGGTGCTTTTGGTCAATCATCATGCGATAAATCCAGTATTCCTGATCGTCTTCGTCTAAACCGTAAAGCGTGAAACCAATCATTTCTTCCTCAAAGTAAATTCCTTTAGCATGGAAGTCCTCTAAGAAATTCAACTGAGCAAGCGATACGGCGTTGGGTGCAACAAAGTGCGATTGATCTTCACGGACTCGTAATGCTATAGCTTCTAACCAGTTGTCCTCTGTAATCGGTTTTAAATGCAACATAGTTATATTCCTCTCATCTTTGAATTGAAAATCCCTGACTATAGTAAATATTCGGTGGTCAAGAGAAAAATTCCTTCAAATGAGGAATGCTTCGTCCGAAATTTCTCCTCGCTTCTGATAATAGGTTGCTTTTAAAACAACGTATATATAAAATAAAGTATATATAGTGAGGAAGAACTAGGAAATACAGCATAAACTTGGTTGAAAATTACTCTCATTACATCAATAAAAGTATTTGTTCGATCATTTCGTTCACATCAATGAAAGAGAAAGTGAGTTTTTCTATATTGATCGTTTTTGCTAGCATTCTAATCATAGGACTTTTCATATCATGTGTGTATCAAAGTAAGCAGAAAGCCAAGCTACAACAGGAAGTAAGTCTATTAAAGCCAATGGTAAAAACGGTAAATAATATCCGTGATATTTTATATTATTGTGAAACCGTTCCTAAATTGAACTATTTGTATTTAAGCCCTACCGTGGATGACTTGCTTGGTCCAGGCACATTAGAGGAACACTTGCAAAATCCTGATAAGATTTTTGACATTGTCCATCCTGATGATATGGGAATCTTAAAGAAAAAGGAATTGGGACAGCTTGATTTCAACGAACCTATTAAAGTGCGGTTCAGAAATCATGAGGGAAAGTATATTTGGTTTGAGGAATATGCCAGGCCCGTGTATAAAGACGGAAAATTTGTAGCGGTAACAGGGATTTATAGAAACATTGATGACATGGTTGCGTTACAGGAGCAGCTAGAATATAAATCTACTCATGATGCACTGACAAATGTACGAAACCGGGAATATTTCGAGTCGAAAATGAGCTTTTTCAACCAATGTAAGATTCCGATGGGAATTGTCATAGCAGACTTGGATGAACTGAAACAGATCAACGATAATTATGGACATCAAATGGGGGACCGTCTGATCCGTGAAGCAGCAAATGGTTTAAACACACACGCAGAAGCTGGAATGATTGTGGCAAGAATCGGTGGAGATGAATTTGCTGTACTTATACCGAACGCAACTGTTTTACAGGTAAAGCAGTATGTTGAAAAGGTTCAAGATGAAATGCAGCAAAGAGTTGGATTAACACATTCACCGATACAGATCTCAATTGGATATGAGTACGCTAATAACTCCTTTGGTGTTATGGAACAAATGAGTGTAGCAGATGAAAATATGTATCAAAATAAAAATAGCAAAAAGCAATTGCTGACAGTAGAAGGTTAAATATTATAAGGTTTTAAAATAGGGAGAGATTCCACGTTGAGCTGTACATCGGTACATCACGAGGAATCTCTCCCTGTTTATTTAATATTTACGATCAGTTCACTTTTTTGTGTTTACCGGTTCCTGCTATTTTCATTGTTTCTTGTATATACTTTGCGGATTTATGTAACAGTGTCATTTCTTTTTCATCCAGTTCAATCTCAAGTTGCTGTTCCACACCATTTTTACCGATAATGCATGGCATGCTCAGTGCGACGTCTCTATTATAGCCATATTGGCCATTTAACGTCGTACAGACTGGATAAATACTGCGTTCATCCAATATGACCGACTTTGCCAGGGTGACCGCTGCTTGAGCAATAGCTGCGTTTGTCCATCCTTTGCTCGTGATGACACGATACGCAGCATCAACAACTTTCTGGCCAAATACTTCCCGATTGAGGGGTTCTTTCCCTTGGAAGTGTTTGTCCAATTCCTTTTCGCCGAGACCTTGAACGTTTAGTCGGCTGAAGACAGGGAAAGCAGTCATTCCGTGTTCGCCCATCATATAACCAGTGACACTTTTTGGATCGATATTGTAATTGGAAGCAACCGCATGGCGTAGACGGGCGGAATCAAGCATGGTTCCTGTTCCGAATATCCGTCCCTTTGGATAATCGAATTCATTTTCAGCTACATACACCATCGTATCTAATGGATTTGTAATTAAAATGATGATGGCATCTTTTGTGTACGCTGTAATGCCTTCCATTACTTCCCGTATGACTTCCGCATTTACTTCTGCGAGCAGTGCTCTGTCCGGTTTTTCATTTTTATCGGTAGGGATGATGCTTGGCCCTGCAGCAATAATGATGATATCTGCGTCTTTTACATCCTCATAACTACCATCATACACATGGATATTCGTCATATAAGTAAGGGCCGTAGCATGAGCTTGGTCCAAAGCTTCACCCAAAGCTACATCTTTATTTTTATCAATTACAACTATTTCAGAAAAAAGGTCCGTTTTCATTGCATCGGCAAGTACATAAGATCCGACATGTCCGACGCCTACAACCGCAAGTTTATTACGTTTCATGATTTTCCTCCTCGTCATCCTGTACAATCTTCTCTAAGCTCGTCAAAAAAGTCTTTCCTTTATTTTAGCTGTTTTCAGATAAATGTCTATATTAAATTATACAAAATGAAATGAATTGAATAATTATTTATATTGACCCTTATATGTGACTTGTATTAAAATAGGGAAAATTAGCATAGATTAGTATAGTGTAGAAAAGAGGAGAAAGATGTCACATCTAGAAGCGACAGATCGATTGAGTAGAGAAAAACTAACCATTTTCAACATTCCTGTTGGCTGGTTTTTGTTCATTGTGTTCATTACTTTATTTGCGATGTATACAGGGAATCTACCGGCAGGTATGGTAGGTGCTCTCCTGATTATGATGATCCTTGGGGAGTTTTTTGGTTGGATTGGAGATCGTACACCGATTTTACGTAGTTACCTTGGTGGTGGAGCAATTGTAGCTATATTTGGCTCTGCGTTTTTAGTACATATGAATTGGATGCCCGAGGAAACATCAGGTATGATTGTTGATTTCATGCAAACGAGCGGCTTTTTAAATTTTTATATAGCTGGGTTGATAACCGGCAGTATTCTTAGCATTGATTCTAAAGTCTTGATAAAAGCCGGAACGCGATTTGCCATACCTTTAATTATAGGTGTAGCAACGGCAATTGTAATTGGAGGAGCAGTCGGTTCCATTATAGGAGAAGGCTTTATCAAATCGGTTCTTATCATTGTTTTTCCGCTGATGGGTGGAGGCATGGGGCTGGGTGGTGTGCCAATGTCTCAAATCTACTCCGATGTGTTGGGCAATGAACCAAGCTATTATATGTCGCTTCTTGTACCAGCGATTGCATTAGGTAACTTATTTGCAATTGTGCTTGCTAGCGTGCTAAACGGACTTGGTAATAAATATCCAAAGTTGACTGGAAATGGGGTCATGATTCCAGGCTTTGAATATGAGAAACAAAAAGAAAAAGATTACAGTATCAGTCAGTTAGGAATCGGTTTGCTTGTAGGATTATTATTTTTAACCCTTGCAACTGGATTAGGGAATTTTATTCCACTCCATCCTTTTGCATTGATGATATTGATGATTGCGATATTTAAAGTAACAAATCTCCTCCCGAAATTTTTAGCAGATGCTGCAGTTGCATGGTTCCGCTTCGTCTTGAAAAACTGGACCTATGCATTATTGGTTGGGATTGGAATCACATTTACAGATCTCAATGTAATCATGGAGGCATTCACCCTTGAATTCGTCCTTATTGTCGGCATTACTGTTATCGGCGTCATGTTGATGACAGGTTTTGTCGGAAAGTTAGTCGGCATTTATCCTATAGAAGCGTCGATTACCTCAGGATTAGGCATGATTAGCATGGGAGGGACTGGTGATGTATCCGTTCTGGCTGCAGCTAGAAGAATGGAATTAATGGCATTTTGTCAAATTGCCTCCACGTTAGGAGCATCATTGATTTTATTCTTGGCAGATATATTTGCAAAGATGTTGTAGGTTCAATGTTTCAGGTAGGTTCGCCACTATAGAAAGTGGCGGCCTTTTTTAATTGATTACTATGACAGTTCGTTTTATCGATAAACATCTAAAAAACTATGAAATGGATTATACTATATAGGGATGATGGATTTTTCTAATAAGAATGTAAAATATGAAAAAGTGGTGAATTGTTATTGAGGAAATTTAAGAAGGTCTATTTAGAAATTACAAGTGTCTGCAATTTGGCTTGTGTATTTTGTCCACCAACATTACGGCCTAAGCAATTCATTTCATTGGAGGATTATTCCAAGCGATTGGACGAAATTAAACCGCACACTGACTATGTATACTTGCATGTGAAGGGGGAGCCACTGCTCCACCCTAAGATTGGTGAACTGTTGGACATCAGTCATGAGAAAGGTTTTAAAGTTCACATCACAACAAATGGAACATTGATCAAAAAGAAGAGAGAACAACTATTAAACAAGCCTGCACTCCGACAGCTGAATTTCTCGCTACATAGTTTTGATGGCAATCCAGCTCTGAGGGATAAAGATAAGGAAGGCTATGTGAGAACTATCCTCTCTTTCATTCGAGAAGCAACGAGCCAATCGGAAATGTATATTTCTTTGAGATTATGGAACTTGACACAAAACAATGAGGAAAATCTTAAAAGACAACGTAATCGGGAATTATTAGAGATTATTGAGGAGGAATTTAATCTGGATTATAAAGTTGAAGAGCGAATTAAGCCAGGCGGCGGCATTAAAATTGCTGACCGTGTGTACATCAATCAAGATTACGAGTTTAAGTGGCCTTCATTAGATGAAGAAGAGGATGATGGGAAAGGCTTTTGCTATGGGTTGAGGAATCAGGCTGGTATTTTGGCAGATGGAACGGTAATTCCTTGTTGTCTCGATGGTGAAGGTGTGATTGATCTTGGTAATATTGAGGAGCACTCCTTTTCGGACATCATCGAAATGGATCGGGCGAAAAATCTCGTTGATGGTTTTTCCAGAAGGGTCGCAGTGGAGGAATTATGTAGGAAATGTGGTTTCCGTAAAAGATTTGGAGCATAGTTTTTATAGAAAATCTGAAATGGTTGAAAGCCGAACTCGATGTTCGGCTTTTTTATCTTCTCTCACTTAGGCATTTGCACACCAATCCCCGAAATAATGAATACAATAAGCTAACAAATCGGAGAGGAATGAACAAAATGCCCCAAATATTTCCTGTCGGTATTCAAACGTATGTATTAAATAACGGGCCCAATCAGAGAGTGTATTATCCTCAAGCAGTAGGTATGCAGAATCAACAGTTAGAAAGATATATTAATCAAGCCATCGTACATCAAACCCAGCAGCTCATCCAAGAGCAAGTTGGGAATATGCCGAGTTCTGTGCAAGAGATGCTAGGTACGTATGAATTGAAAAATAATCAACGTCAAGTACTTAGTCTTTCACTATCGAATTATACGTACCATCACCAGGCTGCCCATGGTTTGACGATCATCAAGTCCTTAACATTTGATTTGGAGAAAGGAAAGTTGGTGAGTCTGAAAGATTTGTTCAAGCCAGGAAGTGGTTATGTTGGAAGGCTATCTAGCTTAATCGATGAACAAATTAAACAGCGGGACATCCCCCTGTTGGGAGAGTTTACAGGTATTCGTCCTGATCAAGATTTTTATATTGCGGACAAGGCACTTATTATCTACTTTCAACTTTATGAAATCACTCCATATGTTTATGGTTTTCCTATGTTTCCTATATCCGTTTATGATATTCAAGATATGATAGACGAGAACGGTCCATTAGGCCGAATGGCTACGAATAATTAACTGAGGTTCAATAATTGTTCATAAGTTGGCAGGATTTTTATCATTTCCTTTTTATGTAATAGCACATGTCCGGGATTATACGTTAAAATAAAGTATTGGAACTTATCAAGCTATTAAATAGAGAGGAAGTTTAGAAGACTATTGAAAGTACATCATAGATTATTTCTCGGTTTACTACTTGTTTTTGGATTAGCCGGATGTGGTAGTAATGAGATTGTGACCAATGTTGGAGAGTTGGATTTTGAGCAGCCATTAAAAATACCGGAACTGCTGGAACCGGAAATTTTAGAAGATGGTACGAAACATTTTACCTTGACGATGGGGCCGGGAACGACTGAATTTTTTCCAGGAACAAACACAGACACCTGGGGAATAAATGGCTCGTATCTTGGTCCGACTGTTCGGGTTTCCCGTGGCGATCAAGTGTCCTTTGATGTCGTCAATAATTTGGGGGAAGTCTCGACACTGCATTGGCACGGTATGTTATTGCCTCCAGAGATGGACGGTGGCCCACATCAAATGATTGAAGCGGGTGAGACGTGGAAGCCTCATTGGACGATAGACCAGCCGGCTGCGACCACTTGGTTCCATCCTCATCTACATGGTAATACGGCACAGCACGTGTATCGCGGACTTGCAGGGATGTTTATTATTGATGATGAGGATTCCGAAAAACTCCCTTCTGAATACGGTGTGGATGATATCCCACTTATTGTCCAAGATAAATTGTTTACGAGTGATGGTCAGTTAGAATGGGATGATGATGGATCCTATGGGTTGCTTGGAGATGAGATACTGGTGAATGGAACCCATGATCCATATCTTGAAGTGACTGCGAATCAAGTCCGTTTCCGTCTGCTGAATGGCTCCAATGCCAGGGCTTATAATTTCGGATTCACTGACGGACGTTCTTTCCAAGTCGTTGGAAATGATGCTGGACTTCTAAACGAACCAGTAACATTAGATCGAATCATGTTAAGTCCAGGAGAACGTGCGGAAATCGTCGTTCAATTCGAGCCGGGAGATGAGACGATTCTTCGGAGTTACAGCGGGACTGCCGGGATTGAAAGTGGAGAATTTGATTTGTTGAAAATCATTGCTGCTGATGAACTCACAGAATCTGAACCGATAAGTGGTGAACTTTCTTCGGTCCCACCTATAGAGGTTCCAGAGGATGCAAAGATCCGTCAATTCAACTTAACGATGGAAAATGATATAAATGGGAAGAAAATGGACATGAAACGGATTGATGAAGTTGTTGCTGCAGGTACGACGGAAATTTGGGAAATCCATAATTTTGGGCCGGAACATAATTTTCATATCCATAATGCAGCGTTCAGGGTACTGGAAGTGGCTGGCGGTGAGCCTAAAGAATATGAACGTGGCAGGAAAGATACCGTATTTATCCCACATGGTGCAAGTGTGAAAATTGTCGTTGAATTTGCTGACTACACGGATATGGAGTTTCCGCTCATGTATCACTGTCATTTATTAAAACATGAAGATGGTGGTATGATGGGGCAATTCTTGCTGGTGGAACCCGGTACAGAAGAAGAGGCACCGTTGGAACTAGACATAGAAGTAGATGAAAGCCATCAACATTAAATAAATTTGAATCCAAACCGGACAGGCTTCATGCTTGTCCGGTTTTTTGATGTATATTTTCTCGGTCTTAAGTCATATATATAGATGGTACAGAAAAAATAACTTGGGTAGTTGGAATAGTTTTCTATTAAATCTATTTAAAATTATCAAACTATCTGTATAATAATAAATATTCAAATAAATATGAGGGGAAGTGGGAAGTTTTTATGAAAATTAGAAGCTTTAAAGTTGGCATTATTTCTATCCTCATCGTATTACTAGCAAGTATACCTTTTATCACTCATGAAGGTGAATTATTTGTCGTCGCATCAGATGAAGTGGCTGAGGTAACAGAAGGCTTGTCCCTCGAAGAAAAACTGGACCAGCTCCTAGATAATCCCGTACTAGATCGCTCAATAGTAGGAGTCAGTGTCCGGAATGCGGAAACAGGAGAGGAAATTTATGCAAACGATGGTGACATCATGTTGCACCCTGCTTCGAATATGAAAATCCTTACGGCAGCTGCAGCGTTGGAAATTCTAGGTCCAGATTATCAGTTTAAGACGGAAATATGGACGGATGGTAACCCGAGGTCGAGGGTGTTACAGGGAAATTTATACTTAAAGGGCAAAGGAGACCCTACGCTCTTGAAAGAGGATTTTGATGAAATCGCTCAGCAATTAAAAGACAAAGGAATTATGAAGATAAATGGTAATTTAATCGCAGATGATAGTTGGTATGATGATGTAAGACTTTCTCAAGATCTGAATTGGTCAGATGAACCATTTTACACTGGTGCCCAGGTGTCGGCGTTAAATCTGTCACCGAACGCAGATTATGATACAGGAACGGTGATTGTGGAAGTGACTGCGGCGGATAAAGCTGGAGAAAAGGCAAAGGTGAATCTTGAACCATACACGAATACGGTAAATATCGTGAACAAAACGGAAACGGTTGCTGCTGGCCAGTCGAAGAGCATTTCCATTGAAAGAGAACATGGGTCCAATAATATTATCATTAAAGGGAAGATGCCACTGGACGGTTCGATGTCAAGGTCATGGGTTTCTGTATGGGAACCGAGCTATTATGCCGCAGATGTGTTTAAGCAATCCTTGGAGGAGCATGGAATCGACTTCCTTGGACGATCCAAAGTAGAGCGTGGCGTAACCCCAGATGATGCAGAATTACTAGTGACGCATACTTCCATGCCATTATCAGAAGTTTTAGTTCCATTTATGAAATTGAGTAATAATGGTCATGGGGAAATGTTGACGAAAGAAATGGGCCAAGTGGTCCATGGAGAAGGAAGTTGGGATAAAGGATTGGAAGTGCTGGAAGATGTGGCTGTGAATTTCGGAGTAGATGGTAAATCCATCCTGCTACGTGATGGTTCAGGGATGTCACATAAAACTTATATTCCAGCTAGTGAATTATCACGCTTCCTCTATGAAATCCAGGATGAGGCATGGTATGAGCATTTTGAATACTCCTTGCCTGTTGCCGGAGAGTCTGAACGATTTGTTGGTGGCACGTTGCGTAATCGAATGACTTCCGAGCCGACAAAGGGGAATGTCTTTGCAAAAACAGGTTCTTTAACGAGTGTGAACACACTATCTGGATATGTATTGACTGTGGAAGGAGAGAAACTGATTTTCTCCATTTTAAATAACAATTATATTAGTGGTTCAGTGACTCCAATTCAAGACGCGATTGTCACTGAGTTAGCAAAACACACATTTGAAGAGTAAAGTTGGAAGGGATCACCGTAGTGGTCCCTTTTATTTTTTATTATCAGTGTAAAATTGGTGGAATGGATGTGTTGTCTTCATCATTCCTTAGAGAAATATGCAATTCAAGCTTTCGATTGATAGAGGCGAAGAAGATTTCCTCCACATTATCAATACCTTGATCGGCCAAGTGCTGGATTAACCAAGGTTCATTTAAATGAACCTCTTTCAATACTTCGGGATAGATTTTCCCCTCTACGATGACAGGAAAGGAAATCGATGAGGTTGGTGTTGCGATATACATATCTTCCACTTTAATATTTTGTTTTTCTGGTTTTTTTAGTACACTTAACCCCCCAGATGGTTCGACTACTGCTGTTTCTACTTCACTAATATCAAATACATCTTTCTCCCGGAGCAGTTGCAGAATGTTATCAATGGAATAACGAATTTGTTTCAAGTTCTTATGTATAAATTTTCCATCTTGAATAACGACGGTCGGTTCAAATGTCAGCAACCTGCCGATTTTTCGATTGGAGATTTTCCAGTTGGCGACAATTCGTTGAAACAATGCGATTGCGATGATCGCATAAGCTGTTGGTATATGGTTAATCTCAGGATCGGCAATATCCGCTCCAACTAGTGCCCCTAAAATGATGACGATTAAAAAGTCAAAAACAGGGAGTTCGGCAATTGCCCGTTTTCCCATGAATAACGTCATAAAGAAAAGCAACGGGATAATGGTTACAATTCTTCCGGAGACAATAAGTAAGTCTTTCATTAAGTCCAGCATCCGTACAGTCCTTTCTGTAGAACAGTGATCATCCGCTGACAAGTCATTCCAGTGCATCTTTGGAAGCACTATCTACAGAGCCTTTCATTTTACTCGACCAAGGTGATTGGAGTGAGCCGTTGGAAAGTTTCAAGGCTAATGGTTTACAACCTAATATAGAGTATCGAGTTATTGATGATTATACGATTATGTCTATGGTGGAAAGTGGACTGGGAATATCCATCTTATCCGAGTTGGTCCTAAATAAGGTTAGTTATCGTTTTGTAAAAAAAGAAACTGCACCTCCGATCTACCGCACCATAGGTATTGCTTATAAAACAAGAAAACTATGCCAACCGCAAGCCGGCATTTTGTTGATTTTATTATCGATAGGTTTAATGAAATTTGATAGGTGGTATATAACATTTAAAAATTAGTGTTTAAATTATTACAAAATTATGAAATTAGGTATTGTTGAACAAATAAAATGGTGTTATAATATTTCCATCTTAGAAAGGGGCGAACAAAAATGAAAGCGATTGCAAGTGGAGTCATGAGACTTTTTGGATCTTACCTAGCTATAATTTGTATTATTGGTATGTTGCCAGTCTTTTTGTTCACAAGTGAAATCCCTTTATATAATAGTTTGATTGATTACTTATTTAATAATCATAAGGTTTAGACGGTGCCGAAGAGTTATCGTAAAAGAGGCTGGGACAAAACCCCAGTAAATAGAAAATAGCTTCGCGCTTTTTGCGCGAAGCTATTTTCTATTTATCATAATTTTAGTAAACAAAAAGGACACCTT
>NZ_JBHUDE010000148.1:0-30206 GCF_042678205.1 Oceanobacillus luteolus | reverse complement strand
CCCACGGGTGCGACGTTCTACCCCGACTACCGTAATAATAAAACCTTATAAAAAAAGGTCAACCAGTAATTTCTGGCTAACCTTATATTACGAACGGGTGCGTTAGTTGAATAAGAAATCCTTAAAATATTCATTCTTTATTATAAAAACTCTTGCTATATTTAAAAGAGACGAATCCATTTTGAAAAAAGAATGATCAAAATGGATTTGTCTAGTTACAGTATTACACAGGGTTGCGATGTACCTTTAATCGAACTCTAATTTAAACCTATAGCTCTATGTTTCAACCCTTTCTTTAATAGGAATATTAACACGATATTATTACTTATTTAAACTCTTAGAATAATTCTTAAATGCCTTTTGAGCAGTTTTGGTTTTACTGAAAGAAGCACCAACTCTAATACATTCTTCAACAAACTCTTTCGTGTCGTCTCTAAAAGGCTTTCCTGTTGTATGTAATACCCAATGTACCATTTCATGCAAAAGGCTATTTAAAACCTCCTCATTAGAATATCTTTCATTAACAACCTTGCTCATTCTGATAAACTTATCACCTGTTTTCGAATTAAAATGATAACTCGCTAGTTTTCTTCTCCAATCCCTATTAACAAGTTCAATTCGTATATCAAACTCTCGATCCCAATGCTCTTTTGCAAATCGCTGGGCATAATTAACTAAATCCTCTTCTGTGAAATGGCAAGACAATTAAGAACAACCTCCCTCTCTTCATTACAACACAATTAATTTCAGCAAAAAGCACATTAGAAAATGGTTAAAACCAAAAATAAAATTAAAACCAAAATATATTATGTTTAAACCCTTCGATTTTACAGCACTTATCATTAAAACCACAAAAATTCATATCATAGATTGTGTGAGTTCGTGTTTAATAATGCCGTAAAATTCATTCTTGTCCATTTCCATGGCGTACTTAGGGTTAAGCTCAATCAATCTTTTTGCAGGCATATACCTTCCACCAGTAGTTCTCAATCTGGTATTGAATCGAACTTCATCAGTAAACGGCTTATCAAAGTAGGTAATAGAAATTCGATTTACAAGATCTTTCAATTCTTCATGATTCATTAACATTAAATTACTTCCTTCATTATAATTCTAAAAGTATTGTATCATAGTTCGATTTAATAAAATCCCCTTAAATTTAACTCTTTTAATCTACAACTGTTATTTTACTTTCGCTATAGCTATAGGTATAACAGTTCAAGCAAGTTTATTGTAATTACAAACAGTTCTACTTTAAAATAGTAAAAACGAAATGCAAATCTACCATTCTTAACGAATCCACACCTCTTCCATTCTCAATTAATTTATCCAAATGAGAAAATATGAAGGAGTTGAAAAACAGTTCTTTCCAACCGCCTCCAATCGCGACTTTTTTATAAAACTTCATTATAGCGCTTGTTCAGTCTATAAAATCATTCTCCATCAAGTTGTCGAATAAATGTTAAGCAATATTAATAGTAATCTGCTAATGATTGTGTTATTATAATTATTGTATTTAATGAACAGGGAGGAATAAAAGAATGGATAGCAAAAGTAAAAAAATGAAAATGACCACAGCTTTTGGTGCACCAGTACCTAACGATGATGATTCCAAGACAGCTGGTCCTCGTGGCCCATTACTAATGGAAGACTTCTGGTTCTTAGAGAAACTAGCACATTTTGATAGAGAAGTAATTCCTGAGCGTCGTATGCATGCTAAAGGTGCAGGTGCTTACGGAACATTAACAGTAACAAATGACATCACTAAATATACGAAAGCTAAACTATTCTCAGAAGTTGGTAAGAAAACAGATATGTTTATCCGCTTTTCTACAGTAGCAGGTGAGCGTGGTGCAGCAGATGCGGAACGTGATATCCGTGGAACTGCTATGAAGTTCTATACAGAAGAGGGTAACTGGGATTTAGTTGGAAATAACACTCCTGTATTCTTCTTCAGAGATCCTAAACGTTTCCCTGACTTAAACCACGTAGTTAAGAAAGATCCTGTAACTAACTTGCATAACGCACAAGCTAACTGGGATTTCTGGAGCAGCCTTCCAGAAGCACTACATCAAGTAACAATTGTCATGTCTGACCGTGGAATTCCTAAAACATTCAGACATATGCATATGTTCGGAAGCCATACTTACAGTATGTTCAACGCTAATAATGAACGTCATTGGGTTAAATTCCATTTCTATTCACAACAAGGAATTGAAAACTTAACAGAGGATGAAGCTGCAGCAGTTATCGCTCAAGATCGTGATAGCAGTACACGTGACTTACGTGAAGCAATCGAGCGCGGCGATAATCCAAAATGGAAAATGTACATCCAAGTTATGACAGATGAGCAAGCGAAAAATCATAGATATAACCCATTTGACCTAACAAAAGTTTGGTACAAAGACGAATTCCCACTAATTGAAGTAGGGGAAGTTGAGCTTAACCGTAACCCACAAAACTACTTTGAAGAAGTTGAGCAAGCTGCATTCGCTCCAACTAACATCATCCCTGGTATTGGTTTCTCACCAGATAAGATGCTTCAAGGAAGATTGTTCTCTTACGGAGACGCACAACGTTACCGTCTAGGTGTTAACCACTGGCAAATTCCTGTTAACTATCCGAAAAACGTTGAAAACTTCCACCCATACCATCGTGATGGTGCAATGCGCGTAATACCTTACCAAGGTGGACACGTATCTTACAGCCCGAACAGTTATGGTATGTGGGAAGACAGCAAAGAGCATCAGGAGCCAACACTAGAGCTTGGCGGAGATGCAAACTACTGGGATTTCGATGAAGATGATAGCCTATACTACGAACAACCAGGTAAACTATTCCGTCTTCTATCTTCAGAAGAACAAGAAAGACTATTCGAAAACACTGCTAGAAACATGGATGGCGTTTCGAAAGATGTACAGTTAAGACATATCGTCAACTGCTACAAAGCTGATCCAGCTTACGGTGAAGGTGTAGCGAAAGCAATCGGCATCGACCTAAGCGAAGTTGAAGCAGCAGTAAGTAAAGAAGACTAATAAAAAATCTGCAGGAGCATACTTGCCCTGCAGATTTTTTTATATTTATTTAACCATCGAAAGTGCAATTCTGCCTTTTTTCTCATCTACACTTTCCACCCAAACAGTTACAACATCACCGACTGACACAATATCCATCGGGTGTTTGACGAACTTATTGGACATTTTTGAGATATGCACCAGCCCATCCTCTTTAACACCTATATCAACAAATACACCGAAATCGACAACGTTTCTCACCGTGCCCTGCATTTCCATTCCCTGCTTCAAATCTTCGAGCGAGAGCACGTTCTGTTTCAATAATGGTTGAGGGAAATCATCCCGCGGATCTCGTTCTGGACGACTCAACGCTTCGATGATATCAACGAGTGTCGGCTCTCCGATATCCAGTTGTTCAGCAACCTCTTTAATGTTGATTTCAGAAAATTTACCTCGCAACTCTTCCGTTCCGATATCTCCAAAGGAGTATCCTAACAACTTTAAAAGTTCCTCCGTCTTCTTATAGCTCTCCGGGTGAATTGGCGTACGGTCCAACGGGTGTTCACCATCGACGATCCGTAAGAAGCCTATTGCCTGTTCGTAAGTTTTGGCTCCAAGTCGCGGAATCTTTTTCAGCTGAGTCCGATTTGTAAATTTCCCTTCTTCGTTTCTACGCTTCACAATATTATTTGCAACCGTCTTACTTAGACCAGATACATATTGCAGTAAAGAAGTAGATGCCGTGTTTACATTTACTCCGACTTGGTTAACAGCTGTTTCCACAACAAAACTCAAGGATTCTGTTAACGCCTTTTGACTGACATCATGTTGATATTGACCAACGCCAATAGACTTCGGATCAATCTTTACCAACTCTGCTAAAGGATCTTGAACCCGGCGTGCAATTGAAGCTGCACTTCTTTCCTCGACTTGCAGATTTGGAAACTCCTCACGTGCCAACTCTGAAGCAGAGTATACACTTGCGCCAGCTTCATTCACAATAATATACGGTATATCCAAATTGTTATTTTGAATCACATCAGAAACAAATTGTTCCGTTTCTCGTGAAGCCGTTCCATTACCTATTGCAATTAGTTCGACATCGTACTTCTGAATAAAATCAAGAACCTTTTTCTCTGCTCCTTTTAAATCCAATCTCGGTGCAGTCGGATAAATGACAGATACATCATGGACTTTCCCTGTCTCATCGACCAATGCTAGTTTACAGCCTGTTCGAAACGCTGGGTCGATTCCTAGTATCGTCCTACCCTTTAACGGCGGCTGTAAAAGCAGGTTTTTCAGATTAACAGCGAACACCTCAATCGCCTGTTCCTCTGCCTTTTCAGAAAGTGTGTTGCGTATTTCCCTCTCTATCGAAGGCTGAATCAATCGTTTATAGCTATCTTCAACTGCCGCTTGTAGAAACTCCGCTAGAGCACCAGAAGTAGAACGTTTCAATGTTTTCCGATTTAAATATTCCACGATTTTATCTACTGGTGGTTCAACTGAAACTTTTAATACCTCTTCTTTCTCCCCACGATTTAATGCAAGTATTCGATGAGAAACGAGGGATCGAACGTTTTCATTATAATCGTAGTACATTTCATATACCTTTTTTTCATCCAAACTTTCATCCTTCACTTCAGAGAGAAGTTTGCCACGTTTCCACGTTTCATCACGAATATACTCTCGATGTTCCGGAATATCAGAGATCCATTCAGCAATAATATCATTGGCACCTTCTAATACAGATTCTAAAGATGTCAACTCATGCTCTTCTGATAAATATTTTTCTGCTTCTTTATGTAAATCGAAGTTGCCTTGTTCCCAAATTAAAACAGCCAGTGGCTCTAAACCTTTTTCCTTTGCTTTTGTTGCTCGCGTTCTCCTTTTTTGTTTATACGGGCGATAAAGGTCTTCAACGCGCTGAAGCTGAGTCGCTTCTTTGATTTCCTTTTCCAACTCATCGGTGAGCTTGCCCTGCTCTCCGATAATTCTCAGGACCTCTTCTTTTCTCTGTTTTAATTGTAGGGCATAATTCCATTTATCCTGGATTAATTTAATATCAACTTCGTCAAGTCCACCAGTAATCTCTTTACGATAGCGCGCTATAAATGGTACTGTATTACCTTCCTCGAATAAGCTGATTACTTTCTCGATTGTGGAAGCATTTATTTTTGTTTCAGCCGCTACTAATTGGAATAATTCGTCTGTATGTGTAATGGTCATCACTACTCCTCCTTATTTCATTATCTTACCAAATTCCTTGTTCCTTGCCTAATTGGAATAGGGACACGGAATCAAAACAACTGTCATTACATATGACAGTCACTCTAAATCCGTGCCCCTATGATAAGATAGATTATTTGATTTTATTAGTTCAACCTTCGTAACGCATTGCGATAAGAGTCGTATCATCTTTTTTATTTTTATCTGATGTCATTTCATAAGCTTTGGTGATCCGTTTTACATCATTATCAATAAAAAAGCTTTTGGATAATTCCTTATCCTGAACTCCATCGGAAAACATGATAAAAGTTGTGTTCTTTTGGAGCTTATAGTTCTGTACTTTTATGTGACGTTTATATCCAGCTAGATATCCATTATTTGGTATATTACGCTTCTTGATATTCCCATCGGTTACCGTCATAATTCCAATATTACCAATAGAAGAGAAGGAATAGGACTCAGAATTGAAATCAATCTTCAATATTCCAAGTACTACTCCTCGTTTACCAAATAAGATTTCATTACTTTTCAATACGAGCTCTTCCACGCCGACATGATTGTTTTCCTGAATAATATCAATTACAGCTTGAGAAGATTCCATCGCATATTCGCCACTTCCGAGACCATCTGCTATTGCACAGATGAAGTGATCCTCGGTTTCATTATAGAAATAACTATCCCCGCAGAAAGTATTTCCTTCTTTCGGCTGTTGGAAGACAGAGACCTGCACTTTGGGTTGCGTCATTAATCCAACACCTCAGATTGCTCGGCCTGTATGGCTTCACGCAGCTTCAACAAAGCTTTTCTCAACAATCTCGAAACATGCATTTGTGAAATACCTAATAACTCTCCTGTTTCCTTTTGACTCTTATTCTCAAAATACGTATATTGTAAAATCAACTGCTCTCTTTCGGATAGAATCGGCAGAACTTTTTCAAGGATCATACGTTGATCAATCGTATCATAGCCAGCGTCGTTATTTCCGACAAGGTCTAAAATAGCTACCGTACTACCCTCTGAATCTGCCTCTACTTTACGATCAACAGAAAGAGCTTTATAACTTTTGCCCATTTCCATCGTTTCCAGCACTTCTTCTGATGTCACATCAAGATAATCGGCAATTTCCTCTACAGTAGGTGACTTTTGATTGATTCTAGTCAGTTCATCCACAGCTTTTTTGATTTTCGGTCCAAGTTCTTTGATTCGCCTCGGCACGTGGACACTCCAAGTTTTATCACGAAGGTATCTCTTGATTTCCCCGATAATGGTTGGAATAGCAAAAGACTCGAATGATTTACCGTATGTTTCATCATACCTCTTCACCGCTGCTAGTAAACCAATCATCCCTACTTGGGATAGGTCTTCATATATCATACTATTACGGGCATATTTTCTCGCAATGGATCCTACCAAGTCCTTATAACGCAAGACTATTTTTTCTTGCACAGCTTCATCAGTGGGATTTTCTTGTAAATATTTAATCCATTGGTATACCTCATCTCTTCCTTTATGATGTGGTTGAGATTTGGTCGCCATCGAGATCCACCCCTGTTTCATTAATAAATTTGGTCATAATTATAATAATCCCACTATTATCATGAATCTCTACTTCATCCATCAATGCATCAATCAGGAATAATCCAAACCCTCCTTCTTGAATATCTTCAAGGGGTTTTGATTTCTCATAAGGTCCGACTCGTCTACGAACTTCATCCACATTAAAGCTCACGCCACTGTCAGCAACCATCACTTCTAAACGGTCATCATATACACCAAACCCAATGGTGATTTCACCTTTATCTTCTTCATCATAAGCATGGGTAACTGCATTAGTGATTGCCTCTGAAACAGCGACTTTTAAATCCTCTATATCTTCAAAAGAAAATCCTATCCGATTAGCGATTCCTGATAAACTTAACCGAACAACTCCGATGTAATCTGCTTTAGAAGGGATCGTCATCTCAATAAAATCAAATTTTTCCATTATTCATTTACACCTCTAATCGCAGCCTTGTTGACATCCATTATTTCGTTTAAACCAGTAATTTGGAATAAACGATATACACGGTCTTGAACATTGACCAACTTTAGTTCTCCATCATTTTCCTTCGCTGTCTTTAAAGCACTAACGAACACGCCAAGACCTGTACTATCCATATATGTAACCTCTTCTAAGTCGACGATTACATCTTTACCCTCACTGTTCATCGTTGTACTAAAAGTCTCTTTCAGCTTCGTAACGGTATATGCATCAATCTCACCTGATAATGAAATAATGGTTTGCTCATTTTTCTCAGTATGTTTAATCTGTAAATCCACAGTTATCCCCCCGTTTTCATATTTATTATCATTATTAGTTCTGTAATAATTGTATACACATACGTTTATACCCGGTTTAATATTCTTCTAAACTGTTTTTCTTAAAATTAATAAGCTAAAGTCATCCTGGAGTTTAAAATCTTGCAGTCTCTCGAAATGTTTATACACCTGTTCAACCATTTCCTGAGAAGATAGATGAGAGTATTGTTTAATCACTTCCAACACTTCATGAATCTCGATAAATCGTTCTCCATCCCTGCACTCTGTTACCCCATCTGTTAATAGAATGACCATATCATCTTTGTTAATCAACAATTCTTTTTCTTCATACTCTGCGTCTTCCGAAACTCCTAAGACCAATCCTCGTGTCGTAATTTCCGTAAATCGATCTTCAACCGCATTATAATAATAGCCTGGTTCATGACCAGCAGAAGAAAAGGCTAACCTTCCACTATTAGGAAAATATTGGGCATACATCATCGTAATGAACATATTTGATTCCACATTGCGCTCAACGACACGATTCAAGTTATTAAGAATCACTGGCGGACGCATCGTCTCCTCCGGGAAACTGTCCAATGAATACTTGATCATCGACATACACAGGGCAGCTGGTATGCCTTTACCAATGACATCTGCCATCGCAATCCCAATCGATCCATCTGTATTTAATAAAAAATTATAGTAGTCTCCGTTCATCTGATTGGCCGGAACACTGATCACTCCAATATCGACCCCTGGAACCTCGGGTTTATTCGTACGTAAAAGTTTCTGCTGCATTTCAGCTGCAATCGAGATTTCAGATTTTAATGCGATTTGTTGTTCGCGAAGAACCTGGATTTCCTGATGAGCCAATCCATATGAAATCATGGCCTCTAGTAGGAAGTCCATGGAATGTTCGTAAGACACAACCAAGTCAGGATATATTTCCTTTAATGCTTTTATATGTAAGTTAATAATCTCTTCAGGTAATATGTTATGTTTAATAAACGCTTTACTGACCAGCTCTACTTCATATAAAGCTTTTTCATCCTGCGTTTCAATATATTCAGCCAACAGTTTCTTATACTCTTCTGCTCTTTCCTTGAAAAAATTCTCCATCATACTCTCCTCGTTCCTTCTTTACATTAACACCATCATAAAATTAACGATGGAGTGTGCTGTGTAAGCAACACTCCAAGAAGTTAAGTGATAGTTTCCTAAGGAGCAGCTCTCTGCTCCAAATTCATTCATTAATTATCTCGAACAGGGTGGATAGATGACTTATTCCACAAGGATTTCTATCAGCCTACTTCCTTTTCAAGATACGAAGCTTCCACTATAGAATTCAACGTAACCATTTTATTGTTCTGATTCTTGTGCCTCTTTCTACCTCAGTATGGATTTCGAATTCATCCATTAATCTCTTGACACCTGGGAGTCCAGCACCTAATCCCCCAGAAGTAGTATATCCATCCTTCATCACTTGACTGATATCCGAAATTCCTGGGCCTTCATCTTCCGCAATCAAACACAGCCCTGCTTTATGTTCTGGCACCTGTATAATTTCATAACGAATTTCTCCATGATTAGCATATAAATAGATATTTCGTGCGAGTTCTGAAATCGCGGTTGCTATTCTAGCTTGGTCAACCGTACCAAACCCAATCTCTTTGGCCAATTCTCTACCAAGCTGACGGGCACCTACAATATCCCACTCCTTTTGGATTTTAACACAGGACTGAGGATTCATCATATTATACCCCCAATTCCTGGTGGAGTTTGATCAGACCCTGCTCGAGATCTAATGCGGTTGGCACATCTTGCATATTGATACCAAGATCAATTAACGTAATCGCAACTGCAGGTTGAATACCAGTTAAAACTACCTTAGCCCCCATTAAGCCCGACATTGTCACAACATCACCAAGTACTTTCGCAATAAACGAATCAATGATTTCCACGGAAGTTAAATCAATAACTACACCTGTTGATTCCGTTTTGTAGATTTCATCTAACAAATCTTCCTGAAACTGAATCGCTGTCTGATCATCCAATTCTGTTTGAATGGAGATCAACAAGTAGTTATTTAATTTCAGAATAGGTATGCGCAAGGTCTTCACTCTCCTCTCGCTGAACTTAGAATATGACGCAACTTTTCTTCCTTTGCTTGTCCTTCAAGCGGAACAACTTTACGATTCGTAATTTCCAGAGCAGAAGTAAAGCCTTTCTTCAATGAGCTCTTCGTAGAGAAATCACTTAAATCAATACCAAGGTTTACAATCGTCTGGGCAATCTCTGGTCGGATTCCGACTAAAATACACTTCGCACCAATCAGATGCACCGCTTCCGCTGCTTGGATGATATGGTGTGCAACCATCGTATCCACTACTGGCACACCTGTAATATCTATTAATACTACCTCTGAATTATGATTGATTGTACCTTGCAATAAGTTTTCCATGATAAGTTTCGCACGCTCCGTATCAATCGTACCGATGAGTGGCATAATCGTGATTCCATCCATTACTGGAATTAGCGGAGCAGACAACTCTTGCAAAGCAACGCGTTGAAGCGAAACAATATTCTCCCAGTTACCTGTATATTCATTCACCAACTGGCGTATAATCGGCTCTATCCAATCATCGACACTTTGAAAAGCGACTTTGATAGCTTCCGTATCCATATCTTCTGTATTTGTCAGTATATAATCTACTGTAACACGTCTAAAAATCTGTAATCCGTCTGTTATGTAACTTAGCGGCCAACCAAGATTAATAATTTTCTCCGAGAATCTTTCTACTTCTTCGGATGACCCCTGATTTTGAATGCTTTTGAATATTACATTGACAAATTCACGATTCGTATTTTCATAGAGCTCATCTCCGATATTTGTCGTGTAATTTTCATCTTTTAATTCGCTGACATTATCCATCCACATTTGGACGATCTGGTCGCTGTGTTCTAATACGATACGCTTAATTTTTTTATCCATTACGTATACCCCCATATCCAAATATTAATCATTGAGACTAATCATAACACGCTTATTCCCGTTCTGAATCAATTTCAAACATTATAATCCTATAAATTAACCGGTTATTTTTCCCAATTTAGATTCATTTAGGAAAACAGGATGAACACCTATCTTTCCTGATACCCTCCCACACTTTTTTCTATATTGTAACATGTAAACTAGCCCAATCTATATTAATAATTATTAATCTCAGCTATTGGTGCGCTCTCAGTTTTTCTTATATCAGGAAAATAGACAAGTGAACCCACGCTGCCAGTTTTTAACAGATAAACAAAAAAACTCTTCGAACGAAAGTTGAAGAGTTTCCATCAGTGATCATATATATCTTTTAGCCCTAGGCTAACTTCAATTGCACGATTAATTTTTTCCATCATTTCTTTATCTAGTTTAGTTATACGATCTGTTAGTCGCTGCTTATCCAGAGTCCGGATTTGCTCCAATAAGATAACAGAGTTTCGGTCAAAACCGTATTTTTTGGCGTCAATTTCTACATGAGTCGGCAGCTTAGCCTTTTGGATTTGTGCAGTGATTGCTGCTACAATAACCGTTGGACTAAAACGGTTTCCGATATCATTCTGAATGATTAATACCGGACGTACTCCTCCCTGTTCGGATCCAACTACAGGAGATAAGTCAGCGAAGTATACTTCGCCTCTTTGAACGTTCAAATTATTACACCCCGATCACTGTACGCTCTAGGGTGTTTTCAGCCTCCTCTTCAGCCTGAAAAGCTTCTGAAGCTATATTAAGATTAATGTGGCCCATTTCCTCATAGCCACGTCGCATCGCTTCCATAAATTGCTGGATATGATCCTTCTTCTTCTGCTCTAGATAAGTCTTCGTTGCCTGGTAAATGAACTCACTCAAATCGCTGTTATCATTTTTCACTAATCCATCCACCTCATTAAGAAGATTTTTAGGTAATTTCACCATCACTTCCTGTAAGCCCTCTGACAAAATGATGCACCTCCGCCAACTGATGAACATATAATATAACTTCATATATAAATTCCTCTTAATATTAACATTGAATAGACCCATTTGCAAAGGGTTCTTAAGAGTTTTTCAATAAAAAAAAGGAAAATTTGTCGTATTGTTGGAGTTTTAATTGATAAACATCAGGGTATTCCCTTATTTTAAGAGGTTTGAGGGTGCATCCGTATATTCCGTACAAAAATATTCCCTTAAGATAAGTCACAGTTTGTTTTACTGTATCCATCTTAAGGGGCTTTGTCAAGAGATACTGAGAGTCATTTTATTTCTTGGCCACGGACAGATTGTGCTACTTCAATCAATTCTTCTTGCGTCAGTGTATCACTTGCCAATGTATAGTCAATTCCATTGTGGTTCCAGTAGATGGTTTGATCGGACATCGCTCCAATCGTAAATCCGAGATTCACGATTTCTCCTTGCACTGTTTCAGGTGCAGATAAAGCAGGAACATCTGAGCGTTTTTCCTGGACGAGTGTAAAACTCTTTTCTCCGTCATAAGTTAAGATGATTCGTTTCCCATCTTCCAGCTCAACCTCTTTACTGTCAACCGCTTCTGCTCCAGCTGTATATAGAGGATGGACTACAGAAAAGGAGTCGTTTTCATTCATGCTGTTGAACGTTGGTTCTTCAGCAATTGTTTCCATATTCTTTTCCATCGCAAAGTCATCCGCTTCAAAGCTGACCCCTGTATCGAATGCACTGAAATTCACTTCTACTAAAGCTTGGCCATCGGGATTCAACACTTGTACGGCAGCTGGGTAGTAAGTTTTCTTATCAAAGAATATTTGTTGATAAGGCAAGTTACTGTTATTTTGATAATTTGTTCGTGTCTTAAATACATAGTGCGTTTCTGTCGCTTCAAAAGTAGCTTCTTCATCCTGTATGACGTCTTTTACAAGCGATTGGAATAAATAAGGCTGACTACTATTATCTGGCCACTCAGATTGGAACCGGAAACTTTTCTCTAACGCAGGTGTCAGGACAAATACCCCATCTTCATTTTTTAAAATGATTTGGCTCCCTCGCTCATCCCCAGCGTGACCAAGCTTCACCCGGTAGAAATTATCCTTCTGGTGCCAAACATCAATGGAAAACTTTTGCTCCTCCTGTCCAGTTTTCATTGTCATTTCCGCCTCTGCCTTATATCCATCCATCTCCTCTAACACTTCTGTCAGCTCCTCCACCACGTCCTCTTGAGACTTTTCCCCACATGCTGCCATGAACATCAAACCAAAGACGATGAATATTACACCAAGATAGCGATTCTTCATACACATATCTCCCTTGTCTCAATTAACAAAGGGAACATTATCACGTTTATAAGGAAAACATACGGTACACTTTACACACCAAGGCAATCCTTTCGGTTAATGAATGTTGCACATCATGCTTAGGTTTAGATATTAAAAAGAGGTATTGCTGGAAATAAGGATTGCTTTTGGCATATTCCAGCCATTCAACTTTCTTGTTTGAAAACTTGATTCGTCAAGGTGGTCAGTTCCCTTTTTCACGAAGGAAACCCTCTTATCTTTAGAGAACCTGAGACGCGTAGGTGCTTTCTAGATATTTTCACCTTCATTTTCGCAACCCTGGTCTCCACTCCTAAATTTAAAGGCTTTTTTTATAGCTTCTTCTACATTGGAAGCCAGAAGGATATAAATCGGAATTGGCTTATAACATGTAATATTGATTGCAATTCTTATCACTTAACTTCATCTCTTCCAATCAATGAATCATTCTATAAGCCCAATCTGATCACCTTCAGGCAAACTGACTCTGGTGCTGCATAGTAAATCGCGACATAAGAGTAGACGTGCGTATACTCTGCGTAGTAGCTTCTTAAAATTAGAGTACATAGCTAAACTGATTGATATGTTGCTTAAGCAATTCCTACTTTTCAACCGAAATTCTGCAAGGTGCTTGTCAATCTCGTACTTTTCCTTTGCGGTGACAATATCAATTAGTTCCCTCTTGCCCGCATTAAAATACTATGAGACAACTATTTGGTTTATGCAGATTCTTGTCCTGTTAATCTTGAATAATCACTTGAGCGACGGCATATTGCTTACTGTGGCTGATGGAAAGGAAAAAGGTGTATTCTTCATATCCTTCTACTACAATATATGGAGCCCCTTGTTGATCATTCATCACTTCAATATGTTGAAAGCTAAGTTTGCCTATCCCTGTACCCAAGGCTTTTGCGCATGCCTCTTTTGCTGCGAATCTTCCAGCTAAATATTCTATTCGTCTTCTCTTATTGTCAAAGAAAGCATATCTTTCTAGTTCTCTTTCTGTTAAAACCCGTTCCGCCAATCGATCACTTTTTTCAATACTGTTATGAATTCGTTCCAACTCGATAATATCGATTCCAATTCCTTTAATCATCGCCATATCTCCTCTGATAAAAATAGTAGCTATTGTTGGTCATATCCTAAAGTTTTATTTATTATAATATTATCTAAGCTTTCTTGGAAACTAAATAAGCAGGAGGATTCCTTCATTGTTCATACGAAATGAAAGAAGTATCAAGGAATTTATAAAACTATATCCTATTGTCTCGACAATAGTAATCATCAATCTCGTTCTCTGGCTGATTATCAATTTTCTACGGCTCCCCATTGGTATGGAAATCCGTAATTTTGGAATAGGCTATAATCTGTTGGTCGCCATGGGTGAATATTGGCGATTAGCCACTCCGATATTTTTACACGGCGATACAGCACATGTGCTGTTCAATTCATTTGCCCTCGTTATCTTCGGACCAGCATTAGAGCAAATGGTTGGTAAAACAAGATTTATTTTAGCCTACCTAGTCACAGGGATCATCGGAAATATTGCAACGTATTTATTTGAGCCATTGCAATATTTCCATCTGGGTGCATCTGGAGCAATTTACGGTTTATTTGGAATTTATATTTTTATGGTTTTATTCCGCAAGCATCTACTTGATTATGGCAGTTCACAGATGGTGGTGACCATCTTCATCGTTGGTGTGCTTATGTCTTTTGTAGGAGGAAACATCAATATTATTGCGCATTTAGGCGGCTTTGCGGGTGGGTTCATGATTGCTCCAGTTGTACTCCGTAGCATCCGACCATTTTCACCTTGGAGATCTTACCAACACCATTATCCGGAAAACGATGGCGATGTAAGCTTTGACCCGAACCGCTGGAATAAAAAGAGAATCATACCGGCGAGCATCCGAAAAAATTGGCTTTGGATTATTATTGGTCTCCTTGCTATAATCGGTCTGTTCAGCAGATTCTAAGAAAGAGCCTTGGGCGAACACGCCCGGGCTTTTTTAACGTTATGAAACTTTTATTGATTACTATTCGTACTATCATTTAGTTAAAACAGAGTAGGTGATAAATCATGAGACAACCTCCACAACATCTAATCGATCCACGAGCATTAAAAGTCTGGAAAATCAGTGCCGTATTATATACCGGTATCATTTGGGTATTGCTGATAGTAGGAGCCATTCTAACCATCATCAATGATTGGTCTATGCTCTACATCATCATTTCCATATTCCTCCATGGAATAATCAGTTATCTTTTTATATTTCTTTTTCCTAAACTGCGGTATAGGCGCTGGCGATACGAAATCTTTGAACAAGAGATTTATATTCAACATGGAATATTTATTATGACTCGAACTCTCGTGCCCATGATTCGGGTTCAACATGTGGATACAGAGCAAGGTCCACTGATGAAGAAATATCATGTGGCAAGTGTCTCTATTTCTACAGCTGCAACGACGCATGTAATTCCAGCACTTTCTGAAGATGATGCCTCCGATTTAAGAGATCGTATCTCACAACTTGCAAGGGTAGATGAAGATGATGTATAACAAGAAACGACTTCATCCAGCGGCTATAATTTTCAATATGGCTAAACCAATAAAAGAATTCTTTTTCTATTTCATTGTCATCATGTTTGCTGGTGATTTATTCATATTTTTTATTTTTCTTGGAATCTTTTTAGTTCTGAATTTGATTTATGCGGTTCTCACCTGGCACCGTTATTCCTATTATGTTACAGATGAAGCTTTATGGATTGAGTACGGCATCTTCAAACGAACAAAGCGTTCTATTGCAAAAAACCGAATTCAATCCATTGATTTAACGGAGAGTGTTTTACACCGATTATTTAAACTTACCAGCATACAAATCGAAACAGCAGCAGGTGGCGGTTCAAAAGCCGAAGCTACTTTACGGGCTGTTACTCTGGAAGAGGGGAAAAGATTAACAGAAACATTAAAAGAGAGTCAAGAACAGGAATTAGAACTTCTGGAAGAACAAGCACCAATCATGAAAAAAATCACTTTCCAACGCTTATTACTAGCGGGTATCACTTCTGGAGGAGTAGGTCTGATTATCGGATTCCTTGTCGCTGGTTTAGTGGAAATTGAAGAATTGATTCCTGAAAATATATACGATGAAACGTTGGAATGGCTCTTATCTGCGAGTATTTTCCTACTAATAATAGTGGTTCTGATGCTTATGCTTGCTGTTTACTTAATCAGCGTGATATGGGTTATCATCCGTTATGGAAACTTTACCATTAAACGATCAGAAAACGAATTAATCATTACAAGAGGCTTACTGGAAAGAAAGCAGCTGACTATTCCATTCGATCGGATCCAAGCTGTCGGCATCGAGGAAAATATTATCCGTCAAGCTTTCGGTTATGCGTCTGTGTTTGTGGAAATTGCCGGAAGTAAAACAGGTGACCAAATTGCAGACTCAACTATATTATTTCCTTTATTACAAACTAGGGAAATCCCAGCGTTTATGGAAGAGTTTGTTCCGAAGTTCATATGGAATGAAGATGTGGATTGGGTCAAGCCACCGGCATCCGCTTCACCGTTGTATCTGATCCGATCAAGCACCATTTTTGTACTTGCAATCATCCCTGTGTTCATTTTCTTCCCTTCCTTTGTTTGGATTCCAATCGTACTGTCCGGGCTAGCTTTGTTTATGGGCTGGCTGGGCTATAAAGATGCTGGTCTATATGTAAATGATAACAGGCTTTTCATCCGTTACCGGCGGATCACTCGTGTCACTGTCCAGCTATACCACAAGCGGGTTCAGGCTTTCGAAAAAAGACAGAATGTCTTGCAAAGAAGACTTCATTTGGCTACCATGAAGGCATCCATCATTAGCCACGTAGGTGGCAGACATTTTCATATAAATGATGTGATTGAAAACGAAATAGATCAGGTAAGTGATAAATTGGCATATAGAAAAAAAGGTTCCATCTAATGGAACCTTTTTTAAATTTACTTGATTAATCACGTTTACGGCGTTTTTGGAAGTTACCTTTACGGTTGTTTCTTCCCCCACCATAAAAACGTTTATTCTTGGAACGCTGTCCGCCACCTTTAGAATTCATTGCCTTCTTCACACTGATAGGAGCGACTGATGAGATGCGGACCGGTGTATCTCTTCGTTCTTTTGTCAATAAGCTGATTGCAGCAGCAATTACAGTTACTGAATCATGATCCTCCAAGAGTTGTTGTGCTGATTCCTTATAAGAACTTAGATCCTTTTTACTGATTGCTTTTTCAAGTTTTTCAATAGTAACTTGCTGTTGTCCACGTCTTGCATCTTGATTCGTCGGTGGAGTCATACGTTTCATTTTACTTTTTGTCGTTTTTTCGATGAGATGCAAGTGCGCCATTTCTCTAGGCGTCACAAAGGAAATAGCTTCCCCTGTTCTTCCGGCACGGCCTGTACGACCGATACGGTGTACATAGCTTTCTGGATCTTGTGGTATATCAAAGTTATATACATGAGTAACTCCAGAAATATCCAATCCACGAGCAGCTACATCTGTTGCAACTAGCACATCCACACGGCCTTGTTTGAACTTATTCAAAACAGACATACGTTTACCTTGTGTAAGATCTCCGTGAATCCCTTCAGAACGATAGCCTCTAGCTTGTAAACCTTCTGTAACTTCATCCACACGTTTTTTCGTTCTAGCGAAAACGATCGCCAAGTCTGGTGAATGGATATCCAAGTGGTTGTTCAATGTATCGAACTTGAATTTCTCTGGTATTTCGATGAAAAATTGTTCGATATTCGTAACTGTCATTTCTTTTGCTTTAATCTTAACCTCTTTAGGTTCCTTCATCAATGTTGTTGCGATATTTCTAATTTCCTTTGGCATCGTCGCCGAGAAAAGCAACGTTTGTCTTTCCTCTGGAATCGCCTTTAAAATATCGCGGATATCATCGATGAAGCCCATGTTCAACATTTCGTCCGCTTCATCTAAAACTGCAACTTTCACATGATCAACACGAATCGTTCTTCTACGCAAGTGGTCAAGAAGTCTTCCCGGTGTTGCTACAACGATTTGTGGACCATCCTTAAGAGCACGAATTTGCCTATCCATTTGCTGGCCACCGTATACGGCTAAAGCACGAACTCCCATAAATCTTGCAATCCGGTTAATTTCCTCTGCAACCTGAATAGCTAATTCTCTTGTCGGTGCCACAACCAGACCTTGTACTTTACGAAGCTTTGCATCGATCCGTTCGATCATTGGTATACCAAAAGCTGTAGTCTTACCTGTTCCAGTTTGCGCTTGGCCGATTACGTCGTATCCTTCCTTGGCAAGAGGAATGGTCTCCGTTTGAATTGGCGTCGCTTCCTCAAAGCCCATCTGTTCTAACGCCTTCATAATCGGTGCTGAAATACTTAATTCACTAAATTTTGTCACCTAATAGTCTACTCCTTTTGTAGTAATTTATTTAGCTATAAGAGGCCGCTAGCTCGATCTTTCATCACTGAAAATCCTATTTAATCGTATACCCTACCTCTTTGCGGAATATGTCAAAAAAACACTAAATCTACTCAAGAAGGGTTTTAATATTTAAATGGGAAAGTATATTTTCTACCTGTTTATTTCATTATAAAAAGAACACTAGGCTTCCCTTTATCAATTCGGGGCCTCTAATTACTGCTTGTCTTATAATAACACACTTTTGCAATCATTATCCACTGCGCTTCTTTGGGATAACGACTATTAAATGATTTTTTTCCTCATCCATGATAAAATGGAGTAATAATATCAAGTACATGCAACGGACTTTCATTACAGTGAAACCAATAATCAGGAGGACAAGTACCTCCTCCAAGTTACTGGAACGAATTGGGGTGTCAGTGACCATCATCTCCCACCTATGTGACCTGGATATTACTTTATTCTTCAAGTCGGAGGTTAACGGACACTTACACCAGGGCAAAGGAGTTTTTGTATGCGCCTTCCTGCATTTAATCCTAAAGCAGCTTTATTTATTGGAGTAATTGCCATCTCCACTTCTGCAATTTTTGTCAGACTTGCTGAAGATGCACCTGCAGCAATCATTGCTTTTTACCGTTTACTTTTTGCTGTAATATTAATGTCTCCATTTATCTTTTACAAATACCGGCAAGAATTTAAAGAAATATCTTCAGCAAATTGGATTTTCTCCATTTTAGCTGGAATTTTTCTAGCATTGCACTTCATCTTATGGTTCGAATCATTGAACCATACATCTGTAGCAAGTTCTGTCGTATTTGTATCCATTCAACCGTTATTTGCTTTTCTAGGGACTTACTTGTTATTTCAGGAACGATTCTCTTATGGCACCATCATCAGTATGATTATTGCTCTATTTGGTGGCATCATTATCGGTTGGGGAGACTTGCAGTTAAATGGAACTGCAATACTTGGAGATATTCTGGCAATACTTGGTGCAGTTGCTATAACGGGTTATTTTTTGATCGGCCAATCAACAAGGAAAAGTTTATCTCTCATGACATATACCTTTATCGTATATGGAATCGCATCCATTACTCTTTTTCTTTACAATATAATTTTACAAAATCCCTTTACGGGGTATAGTACAACGAGTTGGTGGGCATTTTTAGCTTTGGCAGTCATTCCGACTTTCTTTGGACATTCCATTTTTAATTGGTGCCTACGCTGGCTAAGTACGACTACAGTATCAATGGCTGGCTTATTAGAGCCGGTAGGAGCATCCATTTTAGCTTACTTTTTCCTAAATGAAGTCGTTACTTGGTCACAATTCCTTGGTGGAACCATTGTAATTTTCGGATTGTATTTATTCATAATCAGTACCTCAAAAAAAGCGGGCATTACGATCTCGCAAAAGGTAAAATAAAATAGTTAGGCGGTGCCATTATGCAGATTCAGCTGATGACAGATGGTGGAGCGGATGTTCCACAACACTTAATCGAAAAACTCGAACTTGAAATCGTTCCTCTCTACTTACATTTTAGTGACGGAGAATACAAAACAGGAGTCACCTTAAATCTGAATGACTTTCATAAGAAGGTAAAAGATTTGAACGAGGTTCCTCAATCTGCGGCTCCAAGTCCCAATGATTTCTATGAAGCTTTTAAAAAGGTTCCTAAAGATCGATCCATCATGATGTTCAGCATCTCCAAGGAATTAAGCAGTACGTATCAAAATGCTGTAGCTGCCAAAGAAATGATTCTTGAAGAAGAACCTGAACGGAAGATTGCAGTCATTAATACGAAAACAGCGTCGGGGGCAATCGCCCTGCTTTTATATGACGTATATCTAAAAATAAAATCAGGATATACATTCGAAGAGGCCGTCAATCACGCAGAAGAACGCGTTGAAAGTACAGCAACCCTATTTGTTCTGCAAACCTTGGACAACCTTGTTCGTGGTGGCAGGGTATCAAAAGTGACTGGAAAAATTGCAAAAACATTAAACATCAAACTATTAATGAGAGCTAGTGACGAGGGAACCATTGAAGTCACTGAAAAAATACGTGGTGAGAAAAAAGCATTACGCCGCTTCATTGATCAGATCGGTGAATATGCCAAAAATACAGAAAGCAAACATTTATACATGACCCACTGCAACGATGAATCCAGAGCCAAGAAACTGCTAAATGAAATAAAAAGCAAATACCCATTTAAAGAGACTTTTCTCACTGAAATGGGCCCACTAATCGCAACCCATGGTGGAGAAGGTGCAATTGTAATTGCCTTCTTTAAAGATAGGAAATAATGTGTCCTTGAATAGACATGTGTAAATATCTATTTCCCCATGTAAAAAGAGTCTGCTTCATTTAAAAGCAGACTCTTTTTATTCATCTTTTTCCAAAAAGTCATGAACCATCACGTTAATTGTATCTTTATCGTCACCTAAACATAATAGATGCCTGGAACGGTCTAAGAGTACAATTTCCTTATACTCCGAATGAATCTCCTTATCAAGGTAATAGGCAGTTTTATAAGGAACCATGCTGTCCTGTTGGCCATGGGCAATCAATACTGGTGTATCGACATCCTTCAAATATGGTCTTGTAAAATTGATAAGCTTCATGAATTCGATGTTTGCTTTTATCGGAACTTGACCAAATTTTTTCTTATAATGGTTATATATTTTGTTATTCTCAAGTTCACCCTTCAAACCATCGCGAATAACTTCATGGATATCTGCTCTTATTTGTTTAAAGTCCAAATACTTCCCAGCAGTTGCAAGCAATACCAATTTGTCCACATTATATTTTGCAGCCAAATAGGCCGCAATCATTCCACCCATGGAAAACCCGACGATATATATTTCATCATACTTTGCAGTCATTTTTCTTAATGTATTCTCTGCATCTGTTATCCAATCTTTATAAGTGGTATTCTCTAAATGAAGTTCCTTACCATGTCCAGTTAAGGTCGGTGTCTCAATATGCCAGTCAGTTTGTTCCTTTAAATATTCAGCTAAAGGTCCTAACTCATATGGTCCACCTGTAAAACCATGGATCAATAAACAACCAATCATTCGTATCTCCTCTTTCACGATACATACGCTTTTTTCTTATAGTATCTGTCTGTATTTGATATTTATCCTTTAATTGTTGTTACGATGGAGGTCATTGTAGTATAGGAATAAAGCGTTTGAATGGCTATGCCCTAAATGCTCTAAACAATGAACTTAATTGTTTTACTATTGGTGACACTTGGTGATATGTGCTCGCAAGCTGATTTATTGTGCCCATCATTTTATCCAGATTCACTTGTCCATTTGAATCGGTAAATGCCCCAAGCATTCCAGGAGCAACATTTTGATTTTGGTTCGCCATATTGGGATCTTGATTTGCATATAATACATCCAATGGTTGTGGTGGTTTAGCGAATAGTTCATATGGAGTCATAGGTTGTTGTGGATGATAAGGTGTATGCATTTGGTAGGGCGGCATTTGTTGGGTAAATGGTGGCGACTGACGAAACTGGAAAGCTTGATGATAGTGTCTTGTTCTGTCATCCATAAATTAACACCTCTTTAAACAAACATTACGTATATACTATAAAATATGCAGAGGTGTCCTTAATTGTTATACCCAATGTTCAGTGTTCAAATCATACACTGTAGAGAGCACTTCGTATTTTTTCTTTTTGGTACCCCAAGATCGCACGCTTCTCACCTTTGATAAAGGTCGCGGGAGTACCGAAAATTCCTTTATTCTGTAATTCCTTCATATAGCCTCTTTCTCGCGATACATTTTTCACTTTATATGGGACATTATACGCTTCAATCAGCTCAATGACTTTCAAGCACTGTTTATTATTATCACTTACATAAACCACTACATCATGTTCTGTCATCCATTATTCCTCCAAACAATTTCTTATAACAAGAAAATATCTATAATTGTTCATACCCTTTCAAGCATGTTCTAAACAATTTTGAAGTCATATGCTTCATTCACATCCTGATTATTCAGGAAACCTTTACATGCCGTCCTTTCTGTCTTCTCCAATCAATTATTTACTTTTCTTAATTTCATGTAAAAGTCTTCAAAATAGACTAGATTTTTATCTGATAATAGTATTTAATAGGTTATGAAAGGTATTTTTTCAATTATTAGGAGGGTCATGATGAAAAAACTTTATAGTCTTTTGCTAATTTTAGCATTGGCGCTATTCCTTGCGGCTTGTGGAAGTTCTGATGACGCAGACAATAGCACAAACGACTCAGAGGAAACTGAAAATACTGAATCCGGTTCAGGAGATTCTGAAGGAACGGTACCCGATACAATCGTAATGGGATTTGTACCATCTCAAGATTCTGATACAATCGCTGAAACAGTAGAACCACTTGCTGAACGTCTGAGTGAAGAACTTGGAGTCGAAGTACAAGGTAATGTAATGACTAACTATAACGCATTAGTTGAAGCAATGGGATCAAATCAAGTACATATTGGATTCATTCCAGCATTCGGTTATGTTCTTGCTAATGAACAATATGATGTAGAGGTTATCTTAAAATCCATCCGTCATGGTTCAGGAACATACAAAGCACAATACATCGTCCGTGCAGATTCTGGAATTGAAAGCTTAGCAGATTTAGAAGGTAAAACTTGGGCATACGGTGACCAAGGTTCAACTTCTGGATACTTATTCCCAGCAAGCCAACTAATGGAAGAATTTGGCTACAATACTGCTGCGGAACTTGAAAGTGATTTCTTCGGCGGTACGCTTCAAACAGGAGGCCATGACAACTCTGCCATTGCCGTTCTTGAAGGGGATGCAGACGTTGCAACTACGTTTGACGATGTTCGTACTACTCTTGAAGAAGAATACCCAACAATCATGGATGATCTTGTCGTCTTAGATTACACAGATGAGATTCCTAACGATACGATCTCTGTTACTAAAGAACTTGATGATGAACTTGTGCAAAAAATCAAAGATGCATTCCTTTCATTCAACGAAGATGAAGAAATGATCAAAATCATGAATGATGTATACAACTGGGATGCTATTGATGAAGCATCTGACGAAGAATACCAAGTAGTTAAAGACACTTATCAAAAGTTCAAAGACAACATCGAACTTTAATCAGTGACAAAATAATATTCAACGCTTAATTAAGCGGAAAATAATAATCTTACCTATGAAAAAGGGGAGTACTTACTCCCCTTTTTCATGATTTACAAAATGGAATAAATACCGTGCTCATTAGCTTGCTATGGGACTGGTCGTGGCCAGTCTGAACAAAGTGAGCGACTATGGACTCTCCATACGTCGCTACACGGGCAATTTCGCTCTTGTGCTACTTTAAGACATACCTATTTATGGAGGAAAATAATGATTCAATTTAAAGATGTCGATCTTGTTTATCCAAATGGAACAGTCGGTTTAAAGAATGTAAACCTTACAATAAATGATGGAGAATTCGTTGTCGTTGTTGGTTTATCAGGAGCTGGAAAATCTACTCTCATCCGCAGTATCAATCGCTTGGTCACTCCAACCTCTGGAGAACTTTTAGTCGATAATGAAGATATCCTTAAATATCGGGGAAGCGACTTACGTAAACTCCGTACAAAAACAGGAATGATTTTCCAAAATTATAATTTAGTAAAACGCTCCAGTGTAATTAAAAACGTCCTCGCTGGCCGTTTAGGACATACAGGGACATTGCGATCCATTTTTAACGCATACAAAAAAGAAGATGTTGGACTTGCCTATGAAAGTTTGAAAAGAGTCAATATTGCAGAGAAAATATACAACCGTGCAGATGAACTTAGTGGCGGACAGCAGCAGCGTGTAAGCATCGCCCGTGTATTGACCCAACAGCCAAAATATATTTTAGCAGACGAGCCTGTAGCATCCCTGGACCCACCAACTTCACATCAAGTAATGACATATCTAAGAAAGATTAATAAAGAAGATAACCTAACTACTATTGTTAACCTCCATTTTATTGATATGGCAATGGAATATGCAGATCGTATTATTGGAATGCGTGCGGGCGAAGTAGTATTTGATGGCCCAGTGTCTGAAGTCACAGAAAAAACATTCGAAGAAATATATGGCCGTTCGATACGTGAGGATGACTTGCGTGGGGGGGCAGATCAGTCGTGACCAACGAAAAGAAAACAATAACGAACCGTGACGTCCCAGCAATTTACCCGGTAAAAACAAAAATACAAGTATCCGTGATTTTTTTCGTTGTACTAGCAATCTACCTTACTAGTATGACATGGACTCAATCCCAAATGGCAGGCGGCTTTACCGGTGCGTTAGGTAATATGTTTAATGTAATGGTGAAATTTTTCCCGCCAAACACCGCGGTTATTCCTGCAGTATGGGGGCCAATGGTCGAAACCATTCAAATGGCAATTATCGCCACTACCGTTGCAGCGATTTTAACCGTTCCATTAGCTCTATTAGCTGCAGAAAACGTAACTACCAACAAGCCTCTATACTTAATCACACGTACTTTCTTAAATATTTTGCGTACAATACCTGACTTAGTGTTGGCTGTAATATTTGTCGGTTTGTTTGGAATAGGTCTATTTCCTGGTATATTAGCACTTATTATTTTCTCTCTAGGAATTTTAGCAAAACTTATCAGTGAAACGATTGAAGCAGTAGACATGAACCCGATGGAAGCGATGCGTGCGTCTGGCGCCAATGTATTTCAGATGATTTGGTATGCGCTGATACCGCAAGTGTTGCCACAGTATGTATCACTTGTACTTTATGTTTTCGAAATCAACATTAGAGCGTCTGTTGTTTTAGGACTTGTTGGAGCTGGCGGAATCGGTTTAATCCTCAACCAACAACTCGGTTTCTATAACTATCCAAACGCAATGATGATCATCATTATTATCTTTATTGTTGTCATCGCTATTGAATATATCAGTACGAAGATTAGGGAGGCATTGATCTAATGGAAAAAGAATTTACATTACCTCCTAAACCGAAGAATTCTACTTTTAAGCTCATCCGTAATATTGTCATTACAGTGTTGGTCATAGCTTTATACGTATGGACGTTTACAAGTATCGATATCGATTGGGGACGAGCAATCGAACGTGCTGCCAACAACTTCCAACGGGTTATTCCACAATTATTCAGCCCTGATTGGAGTGCGACAGGAAAAGTTGCCCTTAGTATGTTAGAGACTGTATTCATTGCCTTCGCTGGCTCCTTAATGGCTGCAATTCTTGCTGTGCCTCTCGCTTTCCTGGCTGCAAGAAATATGATGGGCGGAGTCATTATTTCGACGATAGGTAAATGGATTCTTTCAGCAGTTCGTGCATTTCCAGATATCATCCTGGCAATTTTATTTGTTGTTGCTGTAGGACCGAATGCTTTTGCCGGGGTTCTAGCCATCGCAATCGGCTCGACTGGTATGCTTGGTAAAATGTTCGCTGAGATACTTGAAGGTATTGACATGAACGTTGTAGAAGCAATGGAAGCGAGCGGGGCAAATAAAATCCAGATCTTATTCCATGGTGTATTACCGCAGATTACACCAGAGTTCCTCTCTTATGCAATTTACCGATTTGAGGTTGATATCCGTGCCTCCTCCATCCTCGGTATTGTAGGTGCGGGTGGTATAGGTACATTAATTATCTTTGCTTCAAACAATCGAAATTGGAGCGAGATGGGAACCATATTACTGGCAATTATTCTCGTAGTTACTGTAATCGACTTCGCCTCTGCACGAATCAGACGCAAAATCGTCTAGAAGACCTTACTATTTTGAAATTAATAAGTCCCCAGGCAAACCCCTGTGGGACTTTTTTCGAAGGGAGTTATCTTTTTGCAACAAGAACAAATAACCATTCTTTATACAAGTGATATTCACGGCCATATACTTCCCATCAACTATGGGAACAACAAGCCAGAAGATATCGGCTTGGTTAAATATGCAACCATAGTAAAACAAGCACGACAGGCAAAGAAAAACTTGATTGTCCTTGATAATGGAGATCTCATTCAAGGAACTCCATTAATGACAAACTTTGTAAAGAACTATAGTTATAGAGAAAACCCTACGATTGGGATTATGAATCAATTGAACATAGATGCCGGAGTACTGGGAAACCATGAATTCAACTTCGGCAAGGATATTATATCTTCTGCAGTTGGACAAGCGGAGTACCCTATCCTATCCGCGAATATTTTGGATAGCGAGACCGAGAAACCTGCATTTGGTCCTCCCTATATCACCAAACAATTTTCCAATGGTATAAGACTTGCGATTATTGGAGTAACCACCCATTACATCCCTAATTGGGAATCCCCTGAACATATTAAGGGATTAAAATTTGCCGATGCCCTCGAAACATTAAAAAAATGGGCTGCCTATGTTAAGGTAAATGAAGCACCTGACGTCATCATCGCTTCCTATCATGGTGGATTTGAAGCTGATTTGGAAACAGGTACGCCAACTGAAATATATACAGGTGAAAATCAGGGTTATAAAATGTGCATGGAAATTCCGGAGATTGATGTGTTGTTGACCGGACACCAACACCGGAAACTGACAGGATTCATCAATGACGTACTTGTCATTCAACCTGGCAATAATGGAACACACTACGGAGAAGTTAGTTTACAACTTACTAAAAATGCTGAAGGCAAATGGCAGATTGCAAATAAGGAAGCATCCTTACATAACTTGGAGCAGGTAGAGAACGATGATGAAGTTCTCCATTATATTAATCCGCTTGAAAAAGCGACACAAGCATGGCTGGACGAACCTATTGGTTATATTAATGGCGATATGACGATTACTGATCCTTTGGAAGCACGGATCAAAAAGCATCCTTTCATCCAATTCATCCAAAATGTTCAGATGGAAGCAAGCGGGGCCGATATTTCTGTCACTTCGCTTTTGAACAATAATTCACTTGGTTTCACTTCCACAGTGACCATGAGGGATGTTGTTTCCAACTATATGTACCCGAATACACTCGTCGTACTGGAACTGAGTGGAAAAGATATAATAAAAGCTCTTGAACAGACCGCCCAATACTTTACATTAACAGACGCAGGTGAGATTACTGTCAATCCAGTCTACATTGAACCGAAGCCACAACATTATAATTATGACATGTGGGAAGGTATTGAATATACTTTTAACATTTCAAAACCAATGGGAGAACGCGTAGAACATGTCACATACCATGGAGAGCCGCTTATGGACGACAACACCTATAAAGTCGTACTCAATAATTACCGTGCATCCGGTGGTGGGGATTATGCAATGTTCCAAGGGAAAAAAGTTGTAAAGGAAATTCAAAAAGATGCCGTTGAATTGATCCAGGAGTATTTTGAGAAGTATCATATAGTAGAAGCAAAGACAGTGGATAATTTTAAAGTAATCAAATAATGTTTTACTTCATGGAGTGGGTCCTCTACTACCCACTCCTTTTCTTTTTCCTAAAACTAATTAAATAATCCCCAAATCCTTCTGTACCTTATGTTTATAGTCAATATACTCTTGATTGAAATTAGGGTTGATATTTTCATATTTGCTCATCTTGAAATCCCATTTATTGATCTGATAACAGAAAACATCACTTTTTACAGCTGGATCATTTTCTGCAAACTGTATTGCATCCTCTTCTTTCTCAACGTCGATTACAACAGCTCCTCCAACAGAACCTGCAAATGGACCAGCCATAATTACTTTGCCCTCGTTATAGCCTGATTGAACATATACTGCATGCTCTGGCATATAAGGCTGATTATGAAGAACTACACCTTCTATCCAATTTTTCGATGGAGTCAATAATATAAGATATCTCATTCCTATCTCCCCTTTTTATTTATTAGAATTACTCCTCCCAACTTATCATCGCCATCCTGTCCTGTAACGAGTTCAATAGCAGGATACCGCCTGTTGGTGATATCCATCTCCAACTCTCTCCCACACCTATTTCAATTCCTTTCTATCTCATACGAGGAAAACCTGCCTTCAGTTTCAACTCTTTAATCAAATAAAAAACCGATGATTGAATAAAGTAGACGCAAATAATGGATATTAACTAATACAGTGGATAAGAAATGATACAAATGCAAGATTAATCACAATACAAAGAGGATGAAACTGCATAATGGTCAAAAAAAGAAGGCAATTTTCAAGTGTTTTTACGTACGCTGCCATTGTTGTTGGGATACTGGTACTACTGGGTGCTTTTTTTCCAGATCGTTTTGGAAGTACAGCTGGTGCAATTAGTGACTGGATTTCAGCAACATTCGGTTGGTACTACATGACGATATTTACTCTGATTCTATTTTTTTGTGTGTTTTTAGGAGTCAGCCCTATTGGAAAACTAAAACTCGGTAGACCGAACGATAAACCAGAATTCAAAACATTATCCTGGTTGACAATGTTGTTTAGTGCAGGGATGGGAATAGGATTAGTATTTTATGGTTCCTCTGAACCAATTTCACATTACCTTGCTCCACCTACTGCCGACCCGGAGACCAAAGCTGCTCTGGCAGAAGCAATGCGTTCCACCATCTTACATTATGGATTTCATCCATGGGCTGTTTACGGAATCGTTGCCCTCGCATTAGCATACTCTCAGTTCCGTAAAGGAGAAGTAGGTTTAATCTCCAAAACGTTACGACCAATCTTAGGAGACCGAGTGGATGGAGCGCTCGGAATAATTGTTGATGTATTAACGGTATTCGTCACAGTAATTGGTGTGGCTGTTTCCTTAGGAATCGGGGCAATGCAAATTAACGGGGGCCTCAATTACCTCTTCGGTATCCCTTATGGTCAACTCAGCCAAGGAATCATTATCGCCATTGTCACTGTTTTATTCATCTATAGCGCATGGAGTGGTTTAAGTAAAGGGATCCAATATTTAAGTAATCTAAATATGGTATTAGCAGGGTTATTGTTTGCAGCCATCTTAATTCTTGGACCAACATTGACGATTCTCAATATGATGACGAGTGCAACCGGAGATTATTTAAATACGCTATTATACAATAGCTTGGATGTAGCTCCATTGAACGGGCAGAAACGAGAGTGGATGAATACCTGGACGATTTATTATTGGGGCTGGTGGATGAGTTGGAGTCCATTTGTCGGTATTTTCATTGCGAGGATTTCCCGGGGAAGAACGATTCGAGAATTTGTTTTTGGAGTATTAGTCGTTCCCACCCTAGTAAGTATATTCTGGTTTAGCGCCTTTGGCCTTACTGGAGTTGAAGTAGGGCAACAAGCGCCTCATATCTTTGAAATGCCGCCTGAAACACAACTGTTTGGTATTTTTAATGAATTACCCATGAGTTTTCTTTTCTCTATGTTTACATTAATACTCATTGCTTCATTTTTTATTACCTCTGCAGATTCAGCAACATTCGTACTCGGTATGCAGACTTCATTTGGTACTTTAAGTCCTGCTGGTTATATCAAAATCGTTTGGGGCGTAGGGCTTGCAGCTATCGCCTTTATACTGCTGTTATCAGGCGGGGAGACCGGGTTGACTGCGTTACAATCCGCCGCCATTATATCTGCATTGCCATTTAGTTTTGTCGTCATATTGATGGCACTCGCCTTTTATAAGGATGCCAATAGAGAAAGGGAATACTTAGGATTAACGATTAAACCTGATAAGAAAAGATTGGAAGAATATATAGAGAGAGTAAATGATGAACAAAATACAAAGTAAGAGCATAATAAATACCCTCCTGCCATTTACATGGAGGAGGGACTTACTTATATATAAATCGTACTTGGGCTTGTCAAATAAAGTGTGTAAGTTCCCATTTATTCAAGGTACTTTAACACCCTATCTTTCAGTTCATCATGAAGAAGAAGCTGGTTCAT